>CADBLY010000049.1 GCA_902795725.1 uncultured Erysipelotrichaceae bacterium | reverse complement strand
TCATTGGTCTCCTTTCTAACCACACATCAACCACTTTTACCCTTCTACTTATATTATACGAGAAAACTTTTCTATTTCCTTTTTTTTAAGTCAAATTTTTTTAAAATTATTGAAAGTGTTTAAAATAAGTTATCAGAAATTAAATATCCGAAAAAAAGTATCAACTCTTTGTCAAGCCCCATTTGATCATTTCATGCAAAAAAGAGTGTCTAGACACTCTTAGGAAAGAATAATATGCAAATATACCTAAATAGTATTTTTTTCTACTTTTATTAATACTTCATGTCCATTTAAATCGATTTTATCAGTTAAATTATCTTGACTATCTATTGATAAAGCCAATGTTTCTTTTTTTATAAAATCATTAAACATACTAATTGTTTTATCAATATCATTATCACCTTTATAATAGATATTAACTCGATCAGTTATTTCAAAATCTTGTTCTTTTCTAATATTTTGAACTTTTGAAATGAATTCTCTAGCTAAACCTTCTAAAATTAATTCTTCAGTTAATTCTGTATTAATAATAATAAAATTATTATTCTCTATAGCAACATCAAAACCTTCTTTAGAATTAGTTCTAATATCTACCATATTAGCATTTATTTCATAATCTTGATTATCAATAGTCATTAATATTGATTCACCATTTTGTAATTTATTTATTTCTTCATTAGATAATTCTAATAATTTAGATGCATATTCTTTAATTTTAGGACCAAATAATTTTCCAACTTCTTTAAAGTTAGGTTTAACGGTGAAGTCCATATATTTATTTAAATCAGTTGTAAATGTTACTTCTTTAACATTTAACTCTTCTTCAATAAGTGGAACCAAATCACTTATTAACTCTTTATTCTTACCATCAATTAAAGCTTCTTTAATTGGTTGTCTAACTTTTATTTTTACTTCTTCTCTAATATTACGTCCTAAACTAATAATATCTCTTACTAAATCCATTCTATTTTCTATTTCTTCATTGATATATTCTTCATTATATACAGGATAATAGTTAAGATGAACACTTTCTTCACCTGTTAATTTAGTATATATCTCTTCTGATATAAATGGTACTATAGGAGCAATTAACTTACATATTCCACATAATATTCCATAAGTAGTTGTATAAACTGATTTTTTCTCTAAATCTAATTCACTAGACCAGAATCTTCTTCTATTACGTCTAATATACCAATTAGATAAATCTTCCGATACAAAATACTGAATATCTCTTACTGTACTAGTTAAATCATAACTATTCATATAGTTAATTACCTTTTTTACTAATTTATTATATTTAGATATTAACCATTTATCTATTTCTGGTAAATCCTTATAATCAATATTAAAATCTCTTGGATCAATATTATCAGCATTAGCATATATAGCAAAGAAATTATAAGTGTTTCTAAGAGTACTAAAGAATTTAGAATAAACTTCTTTTACACCATTTTCATCAAATTTTAAAGGTGTCCATACTGGAGAGGTATAAAGCATATACCATCTTACTGGATCAGCACCGTATTTTTCCATTATATCAATTGGATCAATAATATTACCTGTTGATTTAGACATCTTTTTACCCTTAGCATCCAACATCATATCATTAACAACAACATTTTTAAAACTTGTCTTACCAGATATAATAGTTGAAATAACTAATAATACATAGAACCAACCTCTAGTTTGATCTACACCTTCTGCTATAAAATCAGCTGGAAATTGTGATTCAAATAATTCCTTATTCTCAAAAGGATAATGGAATTGTGCGTATGGCATAGCACCAGAATCAAACCATACATCCATAACATCTTTTACTCTTTCCATCTCTTTTGAACATTCAGGACATTTTATATGAAGATTATCAACATATGGTCTATGAAGTTCGATACCATTTACATCAATATCTTCAATTAACTTTTCTTGTAATTCTTCTCTTGAACCAATTACTTCTCTATGTCCACAGCTACATTCCCAAATAGGCATTGGACAACCCCAATATCGATTACGAGAAATACCCCAATCTACCATATTAGAAAGCCAATTAGCAAATCTTTTTGTACCAACATATTCTGGATACCAATTAATAGCTTCATTTTGTTTAATAATTTCATCTTTTAAATCTGTTGTTTTGACATACCAAGCTGGTTTTGGATAAGAAATAAGTGGTGAATGACATCTCCAACAATGTGGATAATCATGAGTTATTTTTAATTTTTTAAACAGTTTATCATTTTCTTTTAAGTATTTAATGATATCTAATTCTAATTCCTTATCAGTAACTAATCTACCTTTCCAAGGTCCTAGTGTATAACATCCATCTGGACCAACAGGATTAACTAATCCAATACCATACTCCCTACATACACGATTGTCATCTTCACCATAAGCTGGAGCGATATGAACAATACCAGTACCATCACTATCAGTTACATAGTTATCTGCTAATACTTCAAAACATTTACCTTCAACATTAACAAATGGCATTAATTGTTCATATTTAATTCCTACTAAATCAGTACCTTTATATGTTTCTAATACTTCGTATTCATCACCTAACACTTTATTTGCTAAAGATTCACATATAATAAACTTATATCCTTTTGATTCTACTTTTAAATAAGTTAAATCAGGATTTACACAAAGCGCAACATTAGCAATAAGTGTCCATGGCGTAGTAGTCCAAACAAGGAAGTATTCATTTTTTTCTTTAATTTTAAATGGTAATATTAAAGAATTAACCGATGTTTCTTCATATCCTTGTGATACTTCATTAGATGATAATTCAGTACCACATCTTGGACAATACCATAATACTTTATTACCATGGTATAGTAACCCTTTTTTATCCATTTCTTTAATAATCCACCACTCTGATTCAATATAATCATTAGTACAAGTAATATATGGATTATCGGAATCGATAAATTGTCCCATCATATCAGTTACTTTTTTCACTTCATCGATATTGGTAGCAGTAGCCTTATTGCACTCCCTACAAAAGTTTTCAATACCAAATTTTTCAATATCAGCTTTTGAATCAAAACCAAGTTTTTTTTCAACATTCACTTCAATTGGCAATCCATGGGTATCAAGTCCTATTTTTCTTAATACACGATATCCTTGCATTGTTTTATACTTACAAAAACTATCCTTAATTGTCTTAGCAAAGACATGATGAATACCTGGCTTAGCATTAGCATATATAGGTCCATCATAAAAGACAAAATCTTCCCTATCTTTTCTATTTTCAATTGTTTTTGCTAATATATCTTCTTTTTTCCACTTATCTAATATTTCCTTTTCAATCTTATTAACTTCCTTTTTTTCCAACTCTTTAAACATAATATCCCTCCTAAATAATAAAAATCTTTATAAACGTAAGGACGAACAAGCCGCGGTACCACCTTACTTTATAAAGATTTATACACTTAAAATTATAACGCATTACCGTTTAAGTATCAGAAGTGATCTATATATTATTCAACTATTAACTTTCACCACCCGTTAACTCTCTACAAATATCCTAATATACCGTCTTCATCATTTACTTACATATCTATATTATCCATATCTCTAACCATTTCTAATTGTGATTCCAACAAATCGCTCATCTTACGTTTAAAGATATTGATATCTCTTTTAATTCTTTCTGCTTCTAACTCCTGTCTTTCTGCCTTCATTAAAGCTTCATTAACAATACGACTAGCATTCTTCTTAGCATTATCTAGTATTACTACACTTTCACGATGAGCATTTACTTTAATTTGATCTGATGTCTTTTGAGCCATCATCATTGCATTATTTAAAGAACTTTCCATTCTTTCATATTGAGATAGTTTTTCACGCACACTAGATGTACTATTCACAGTACTTTCTAACTTCTTAATTTTTTCGTTCATTATGGCTATTTTTTTATCTTTTTCTTTCATACTTTTAACCATTTTTTGAACTTGAGCAATAACCTGATCTAAAAATTCATTTACTTCTTCAGGATCATATCCTCTTAATACCCGTGTAAATCTCTCCATAAACTATCTCCTTAAACAGAAGTGATCTATATTCTAGCACACTTCCTAATATTTTTCAACATTTTTTTACCATTCTTCAATACTTATATCATCGTTATCATGAATATCTTTACCACTAGTCTCATCTGTAATTTTTCCTTGAACATTAATATTATTTGGTGTACAAAGAAAAATACCACCACCAATTTTTTGTAAATTACCACCTATAGCATAAATAGTTCCACTCAAAAAATCAACAATTCTCTTAGCTTGATCACTAGTAACTCTTTTTAAATTAACAACTACTGTATTACGTTTCTTTAAATGATCAGCAATTTGTTGTGACTCAGAAAAAGCACGTGGTTCAAGCAATATCATCTTTGCTCCACCTTCAGCTTCATATGCTTCATCAGTACTTATATCATAGTATTCATTTTCTACAACATCTGATCCAGAATCATTTTTCATCAAATTTTTGATAAAACCCATCTTTATTTCCTCCAATTCTCTTCCATTCTTTTATAATTCTACCATAAATCTAAAAAAAAAGAAATACTTTTTTATTCTTTTTTTTCGATAATATTTTCTAAACAAAAATATAATAATATATTTACAATAATCAACAATTATTTTTAAAAGTGTAAAAGGGTTATTTGTCGAATAAAATAACATATAATTCAAATATATTACCAATATTTTTTGATATTATAATAATTAGTAATTGATCAATTTATAGTTAACATGACAAGGTCTATCCTATGATAAGATTTTAGATTTATAGACATTGATAACTGGGCGGACAGCGCCGTTGCCGTTGTACACGTTGGCGTAGTTCAAATTGCCGCCGGCGTACACGTACCACACATCAGACGAAGAACCTTCTTTTGGACTCATAGTCCAATAGTGGTAACTACTATCATATAACCAACTTGGCACTGAATCTGTTTTTGGATAATATAATACACCACATGATGGACCGCAAGGTGATTGTGGTTCATCACCATATCCAAAACTATGTGCTTCATCAAATGTTATCAGTCTTGCACTATATCCATCTACTGTTTTTAGCTCACTATCTTGAAATTTAGCAGCTGCCCATGCATCTACCGCATATTTTACTTCCGATGATGCATATGATGTTGTACAACCTGAATTGTCATAACCATTACATGTCGCACTTATATAGTATGCCATGCCTCCATAGCCATTACAATCATATACTGCACCATTATAACCATTATTTACATTAATATGACCTGCCCCGTATGTTGTTACTTCTCTTGTTTTTAGATAATGACACGTTTTTATTCAACTCATTCATATCAGCAATATCATATATATATTCACTTTTAAACCTT
>CADBLY010000048.1 GCA_902795725.1 uncultured Erysipelotrichaceae bacterium | reverse complement strand
TATATTTGCTTCTTTAAGTATCTTATCCGTAATATATACTTTTGGATGATACTTCTTACAAAAAACTCTAAGTCCTGCCACATGATCTACGTGGGCATGTGTGACAAGAACCATATCAATATCTTGTGGTAGTATAGATAAACTAGCTAATGTATCACAAACATACTTACAACTATTACCAATATCAATAAGTATATTGTGTTTTTTTGTTTTAACTAAAGTACAATTACCCTTACTACCACTTGATATAACACATACTTCCATTAATAATACTTAAGTGGATTTGTAATGCAGGCATATCTTTCACAAGTCCTTATTTCGTAATGAAGATGTGGACCTGTTGCATATCCCGTCGCACCTACATATCCAATTTGTTGCCCACGTTCAACCACACTACCGACATGTAATCCACTAACAAATCCTGACATATGAGCATATACCGTATAAAATCCATTACCATGGTCAACAAATATATGATTACCATAGTTATAAGCATAACTCATCTTTGTTATTGTTCCATTATTAGTTACATATACAGGAGAACCATATCCTGTACCAGCAATATCAATTCCACTGTGCAATTCGTGGCTTCCATCTACTGGATTAATACGATACTCAAATCCTGATGTAATAGTATAACCAGGAGCTGTTGGCCAACCCCAAGATTTAGTACTACCAACGGTTGGAATAACCTTAGATCCAACTGTAACAATTTTCGCAGTTGGGGCTTTTAAAGTTTCTCGTTGATTAACTTGAACATAGTTAACTTGCCCATTAACCGATTTAATACTTTGCGTAATACGATCTATTCCCTTTTCACCTTCTTGAGTAACAACTTCATCACCTTGTATCATATTAGAATCATGTTGTTCAATTGTATTATAATTTGATTCAACATCAGAGACACTATGAGTTTCAACAACCACATTTACTTGTGGATTAATTTGTGCAATCGTTACTTCTTTACCAGCATAAAGTAAATTATCTTCACTAGTATACTCATCATTAGAAATTAAGAATTCATTCACACTTATCTGATTATTAAACGCAATACTACTAATTGAATCTCCATCTTCAACTTTAACTTTTGTTTCGCTATATTCATCCCCATACAACAAATATTTAGCTAAATCATCACTATTAGTATAAATTTTTTCACTGGTTGAAATATTAGTAGCTTTATAAGTTATATCTTCATCAACATATACACTTTCAATGATTGACCCTGTATCAACAATATCATTTTGATTATTCTCTTTATAAGCTGTATACTCTTTTGTTCCTACAAATATCTCAGCCAAAGTATCAATCGCACTTGAAAAAATCTTATTATCCGTTACATAAATAGTCTTTTCTTTTTCATCTTTACCTTTAATTGTAAACTTATATCCTGCTATAGTACAATTTTTTTCACTAATAATTTTAGCATATAAATCAGATACTTTCTCTGTTTCATTTTTATAAGTATATACTTTTTTTATATCAATGCCATTAGGTGTATATATTGTTTCAGCCGACAAATATATAGCATTCAAATCTGCATAATCTTTCATATTCTTGATATCAACTTCACTCAATTTCTCTAAATGATTTTTAATATAAAAATCAAATTGTTCTAACTTTACTTGGCTTATTTTTAATGTATCTTTGTTTTTAATTACATATTTAACCTTATCTAATTTAGATAAAGTATTAAAAGTATTCATTTCATCTTCACTTAAACTAATACTATTTAAATATTCATCAACTGTATCAATACTTTCTATCTTCTCATTATATTTTAAAACATTCTTACGAATTTGTTTACCTTGATTATTAATATAATTTTCTAACTCACGTTTTGAATTAATCATACCAATATTTTTACCATCTAAATAAACTTGATAAAAACTATAAGGATTCTTAGCTTTACTATATCCAAAACTAAAAATAAATAGCATAGCTCCAAGAAAGCCTACTAAAACCAACATTAATATTCTTTTCATATTTCACCTACTGTTCCTGAACATTTGCTACATTAGCAAACGTACTTGTTGCCCTTTGAAATATCAAAGGAATATCCTTTAAAGGACCATTACGATGCTTCCTAATAACAAATTCCATTAAACTATTTTCCTTTTCTCGTTCTTCATCTGAACAGTGCAGGAAGGCAACAATATCTGCATCCTGTTCAATTGCCCCTGATTCCCTTAAGTCACTAAGCATTGGCTTTTTATCAACTCTCTGCTCAATACCACGTGATAACTGTGATAAAGCTATTACTGGAACATCTAACTCCATAGCCATTGTCTTTAAGGCACGTGATATATCTGCAACTTCTTGTTGACGAGAAGCATTACCCTTACTACTACCTTGAATTAAAGTAAGATAGTCGATAAGTACAATATCCAACCCATCATTAGAAGCAGCAAGTCTACGACATTTTGATCTAATCTCACCAACTGTAATACCAGCTGTATCATCAATATATATTTTCGTATCCGATAATCTACTCATTGCTTCATTAATTCGTTTCCAATCAGCATGTTGTAAATTACCAGTTTTTAACTTATTAGCTTCAATTTGACCAACTGATGCTAACATACGAGTAACTAACTGTTCTGCTCCCATCTCCATATTAAATACAGCAACTGACTTTTTTGATTGAATAGCCATATGATGAACCATATTTAAAGCAATAGCTGTTTTTCCCATACCAGGACGAGCAGCAATTATTATTAACTCATGTGGATGAAATCCCGATGTAATCTTATCAAGTTCATAAAAACCAGTTGGAATACCTGTAATATCACCTTTATGAGAAGCTAACTTCTCTAAATCAGCTTGTGTCTTATATAAAACCTCCTGTATTGTTTTAAACTCCGTTGTACGTAAATTCTTCGATACATCAAAGATTTTCTTTTCCGCTTCTTCAATAACCTCAGCTATATTATTACTAGTATCATAACTATTATTAATAATAGCTGTAGCTTCATCAATAAGTTTACGAAGTACCGCCTTATTTTCAACTATTTCAATATATTCATCAATATTAGAAGCTGAAGGTACACTCTCAATGATCTCTGTTAAATATTCAATATCGCCAATAGTCTTTAACCATCCACGATTATTAAGTTCTTCTGCAACTGTTGTAATATCAACATTTTTACCCCTGCTATCGATATCCTTCATAGCTATAAAAATCTTACCATGACTATCTAAATAAAATATATCTTCATTTAATACTTCTAAACCCTTTTGCAAAGCTTTCTTCGATATAAACATCGATCCTAAAACCGATTGTTCCGCATCCGTATTATGAGGAATAACCTTATTATTCATAACTCACCTACTTTACTAACTCAATCTTAATATTAGCAATAACCTTTTTATGAAGTTCAATTTGAACAATATGAACTCCTAAACTACTCAAAGGACTAAAATCCTTAATCTGTTTTTTACTTATCTTATATTTACTTAACTTATCCGCAATCTGTTTCGCACTCACACTACCAAAAACTTTATCCATCGCTCCTACTTTTACCTTAAAAGTAAAAGTATCTTTTTCTATATTTTTCTTTAACTTCTCACACTCAGCAATAAGTTCTAACTCTCTTTTTTCCTTACTTTTATTTTCTCTATCAAGCCTATTTAAACCACCAGATGTAGCTAAAACAGCCTTTTTTTCCTTTATTAAGAATGTTCCATATCCATCTTTGACATTCAATATATCTCCCTTTTTACCATGCTTTTTTACATCTTCAAGCAAAATTATTTTCATCTAATCACCCCACTAATTGTATTATTTTATTTTTAATCTCACGAATCGATAAATCACTTTGTAAAGCAGCATTCGTCTTTGATCCACCGCCACCTAACTTACTAGCAATCTTTTCTACATCCAATTTACCCATTGACCTACAACTAACCCCTACTTTATCTTCAATATATCCAATCGCAAAAGATGCTTGAACATCCACAAGCTTAAGTAAATCGTCCGCAATCTCTGATAACTCACTTGTCTCCACATTATCCGTTAGTATACACATAGCTATCGAATCATTAATCTTAAAACTTTGTTTAATATAATCAGCTCTTCTAACGTATTCATCCTTAGTTTCCTTAAGTAACTCTTGTTTTAAGATTATATCTGCTCCCATCTCCATTAAATAAGATGCAGCAAGATATGTCTTATTAGTTGTCTTAAGATTATAATTATTTGTATCAATCTCTAACCCAGCAAGCATAATACTAGCTACTATACTATCAATAGATACATTACTATATTTTAGGTAAAAAGATATAAGTTCAACCATACTAGATAAATTAGAATTAATATAAGTATATATTGTATTATGAATATAATCTCTTCTTCTAATATGGTGGTCTAAAATAACAATATTACTAACTTTATCTAATATACAATCATCATATAATCTCTTACTAGAGTGTACATCCAATATAATTAAACAAGCATTATCATTAACAGAATAATTATCCTTATTAACAAAACTAATACTATTAAGTTTCTCAATACTTTTCTTAACAGAATCATCATAAATAGATAAATCCCTACTATCTAGAAAAATACTTACCTTCTTATTTCTATTTAAAAGAATATTATATAACCCTAAAGAAGACCCTAAAGCATCTAAATCAGGATTAACATGTGACATAATAATAAAATCATCAAACTTATCTATAATTTCATCTAACTTTTTAAATATTTTATCCATATACAATCTCTCCGTATAATTATTATACACTATTCTAAAAAAGAAAAAAAGCATATTCAAGCTTTTTAACCAATTTTCATTTATCTATATTTTCCACTACATTGATTATAAAAAAGTAAATATTGTTTTGAAAGTAGCTATGATTTAACTACTGAGTTTCTCTTTTCCATACCCTATTTTTCTTTATAAAATATAATAAAAACACTTGTGTTTAAGTATATTCTTTATAAATAGTTAGTTGCTTTTTTCTCTTATTCTTTTAGCTAAATCATCTATCTTTTTAAATCTATGATATAAACCCGATTTAGTAATTTTATTACCTGTTTCCATTGTAATAATCTCGCTTAACTCTAACAATGATGCTTCTTTATATTTTAATCTATAATTAGCTATCTCTTTAGTCTTATCATCAAGTAAATCTAAACTAGCTGCTTCTTTAATTAAATTAATATTATTAACTTGCTTTAAAGCTGTATTAATAGTCTTTTCAACATTAGCTTGTTCACAATTATTTAATCTATTAGTCATGTTTTTATGGTCCCTATATATTCTTATATCCTCATAGTAAAATAAAGTATTAATAGAATTCATTAATCTTAAGAAATCCCCTATTTTTTCTGCTTCTTTAATATAAATAATATGTCTATTATCTCTTGTTAAAGTCTTAGCTTTTAAATCATATTTATTTAATAAATTTTTAATAAATAATGCATATTCCTTATCATCTACTGATATCTCTAAATGATACCTAGATTTCTTAGGATCATTCACACTACCACTAGCTAAAAATACACCCCTTAAATATGACTTAATTAATACATCATCATCAACAATATAATCATCAGGAATATTTTTATCTAAACATAAATCTCTAATTATTTCTTGTTCTTTTTTATTAATTTCTAATATATACAAGTAATGTTTATTATAATTATATCCATGTCTTACTGTAATTAAAGCATTCACACCATATATATTCTTTACTAGATTAAACACACATCTAGCAACAGAACTATTTTCTGTTGTTATTTTTATACCATTATATAAGGTCATACTATTTCTAAGTATTCCTGATAACTGTGATATAGCTTCTAATCTATCTAAATTTAACTTACTTAATTCTGTCTTAATTTCACCTGTAAAAGACATATTATCACCTACATCTGCATTACATAAAAGAATATATGAAATCCTAATTTTAAATTATTATGTCTAATCATATTATTATTTATTGATATTAAATCATCTGAAATAACTTTCATATCATAATTTTTAAAATCACTAACATTATATTTAACCGCATCTTTTTGTTCTAACGTTTCATATTTTGAAGCTAACTCTTTATCAATAACTCCATTATTAGCAATCACAACACCAATCTTTTTCTTACCTAAATAACTATTCAACATATCAACATGATCTGTTACACTAAAATTTTCTGTCTCCCCTGGTTGTGTCATCATATTGCACACATACATAATTTTAGCTTTACTATCATCAATAGCTTTAACAATATCTTTACATATTAAATTAGGAATAATACTTGTAAACAAACTTCCCATGCTTAATACTATTAAATCTGCTTCTTTAATTGCATTTATTGCTTCTTTTGTTGGGGTAGGTTCTTCTTTATAAAATACTCGCTTAATTTTTTGTTTACTTAGAGTAATGTGGTGCTCGCCCTCAATAATAGAGCCATCATTCATCTCGCCAATTAAAGTAACATTATCCTCAGTTAACGGTACAACCTTACCCTTTAAGTTAAGAACCTTGCTTAAAGCTTCAATACCATCTGATAAATTACCCCTAATCCCCGTACAAGCTGTTAAAAGTAAATTACCAACTGTATGACCATTTAAATCACTAGTTGTCTTAAAACGGTAATTAAATAACTCCATAACAAGTGGTTCAGTCTCCGATAAAGATACTAATACCTTACGTACATCTCCTACTGCAGGTATATTAAATTCTTCTCTTAAAACACCCGTACTACTACCATCATCACATACTGATACAATAGCTGTAATATCAACTGGATATTCCTTTAAACCACTAAGTAAATAGGATAATCCTGTCCCACCGCCTAACACTACAATCTTTTTTCGCATAATCCACCCCTATCTATTAAATCTAAAATAACATATATCGCCATCTTGCATAAGGTAATCTTTACCTTCAAGTCTCATCTTACCTTTTTCTTTAACCATCTTTTCATCACCTAATTCATACAAATCGCTATAACTCATAATCTCAGCTTTAATAAAACCCTTTTCAAAATCAGTATGAATAATACCCGCACAAGCTGGAGCTTTCATGCCCTTTTTATATGTCCATGCTCTAACTTCATCAGAACCAGCTGTAAAGAAAGTCTCTAAACCAAGTAACTTATATGTAGTTTTAATAAGTTTATCCAAACCACTTTCATCTACTCCTAATTCACTTAAAAATACTTTTTTCTCTTCATCTGATAGATCAACTAACTCCGATTCTACTTTCGCACACACAGTAATAACTTCTGCCCTATCCTTTAAAGCATATTCTTTTACTGTTTCAACATACTTATTACTATCATTTAACAAATCATCTTCCGATATATTTGCTACGTATATAATAGGTTTTAAAGTAAGTAAATTAAAAGGTTTTAATATCTTTAATTCATCTTCACTATATTCTAATCTTCTACAAGGTTCATTATTCAACAAACATTCCTTAACTTTTTTTAATACTTCTACTTCTTTTAAACCTTCCTTATCTTTAGACATTATAGCTTTCTTTTCAATCTTGCCTAATCTATTCTCAACAATCTCTAAATCAGCTAATATTAATTCAATATCAATAATTTCTATATCTCTCACAGGATCTACACTATTTTCAACATGTATTATATTATTATCTTCAAAACATCTAACTACTTCTACAATAGCATCTACTTCTCTTATATGACTTAAAAACTTATTACCAAGTCCTTCACCATTAGCTGCCCCTTGAACTAATCCTGCAATATCAAAAAACTCAACTATAGTGGGAACTAAACTTTTAGGTTTATATAAATCATTAAGATAATCTAATCTCTCATCAGGTACCGTAACTACCCCTACATTAGGCTCAATAGTAGCAAAAGGATAATTTGCTGCCAATATGTTCTTTTTTGTAATTGAATTAAATAATGTACTCTTACCAACATTAGGTAATCCTACAATTCCTGCCTTTAAACTCATAATTAATCACCAGCAATATTGTACTATAAAAAAGATAAAAAGAAAAGTTTGAATACACGATTCAAACTCCAAATACAGCATAATGTCACCTTTATTCTTTTATAGTTACCACTCAGTCTTAAATTAAAGATAGAAGCAACCCCTTATAATGACATTACATGAAAATTATAACAATTCTAAAAAATATCACAATAACTTATCCTGAATTTATTAAAAAAACATAAAAACTTTACACAATTTTGTGTAAAGTTTTAGATTAAAGTATATCTTATTAAAATATTACTTTATCTTATTCGTTATTATTACTATTGTTATTAATTTCTAAAGCTGATTTATAGACATTGATAACTGGACGGACAGGATTAGGATACCATATATCGTTACGGGCAACACCGCATCCTGTAGTAATCATACTAAAAGAATTAGCCCAACCAGTAAATGGTGTCATTGTTAAATAACCTTCGCTACATCTCCAAGAAAAATTTGTAGAAATATTATTATATTCTGATACAGTTATCAATCTAGCTTTATATCCGCTCACTTCTTTTAACTCATTATTTGTAAATTTAGACAATGCCCAGTTGTTGACAACCAATTTTATATCTAACTCATCATAATTACTGTTACAATCAGAATGAACGCTTGCATTACAAGTGTCGCTCGTATAATAAGATACAACTCCAAATCCTCTTCGATTTGTTACACTTATATTTACCCCAGTCGATGCATCATTTACTTCATTATATATTAAAGGTAAATCTTTAAGTGCTACCACATAATCTTTATCAGCTCCACTATCAGCTATAATATAGTAATCTTCATTATTAAGGGTTATTTTTTCACCTTGATGATATACCCGATTATTTGCTACTTCTCCATTATCTTTTACTAAAGCTGATCCTGACTGTTGATAATTTATCGTTATCCCTAAATTACTAATTGCTACATCTGCTGTTGCAAGTAAACTTGCATCATTAAATTCAGCATAAGATAGTGTTACTTTCGTTGTTACATAATCTTTAGCATATAACATATCTCCAGTTTGGACTGTTGCTCCGCCTTCATAGGTTAAGGTATAACTTAGTTTACCACACACATTAGTATTACTTGTTGTATCTGTTCCTATCCACTGTGGTGTACCTACTGATACACTAGATATAGAAGCATCATAGTTACCATCATTTGCTACTTTAAAAGTAAAACTTATGGTATCGCCTGGACTTGTTGTTGATACACTATAATCTTCGATTGATGTTGTTCCATCTAAACTTGGTTGTGTTAATACTTTAGCTGAACCGGTTGTAGTTATGTTAGATAGATTTTCAAAGTGAATATCCCAGCTAGAACTTCTTTGAACTGATGATCCTGTTATATTTAACTGTCCAGTAAAGCCTGCATAGACTTCACATGGCAGATTGTATTTAACTATATAAATACTAATTTAGCTAAATATGATTTAGACTAATTTAATATTAATTTTTAAAAACTTTAAATTTTAAATAAACAAGATATATTTAAGAGGTAAAATGTAATAAAGATGAACTGATATAATTGTATAAAAAACAATCCAGTAATATTATAATTTTGGATTATTTTTTTATGGTACTGTAATACTTTCAAATGATTTCATGTAATTTAATATAATATCTATTATTTTATTCTTATTAAGATTACAATTTTTTATTAAATAATAAAAATACTACATAAATTGGAAGTACAAGCATCGTTTAATGTTTCATCTCAAGCATTACTTCCTAAACGAATACAATTGGTACTGGATACTTGCAAGTTTATAATAGACCATTGTTTTAAAAATAACCTATTGTTAAAACGTGATTATGATTTTAATCCTGAATATGATTATAAAATTAATAAAGTGAATTTGTTAGTATTTACTATTAATTATAATGATTTTGATTATATCTATATTATAAGGAAAGTTGATAATCGATTAACCTTTAAAATCAAATTAAAAAGGAATAAGGTATATCGTATTAACTTATATGACCCATCTGATTTCTTACATATGTTGAATTGTATGTATAATGATAAATAAAAAGATATCACGCGATATCTTTTATTCTGCATTATTATTGGTTTCCAGTGCTGATTTATAGATATTGATAACAGGGCGAATAGCGTAAGATCCATGTGGAAATTGGGAATCTAATCCCCACCTTGCTACAACAAAAACGTAAAGAGAATCCGATGAGAGAATCATTGTCCAATATGTATATCCACATCCTCTCCAACTGTATGACAATATCGAATTATATTCATCTCTTGTTATCAATCTTGCTTGATAACCTTCCACTTCTTTTAATTCACTATTTGAAAATTTATCTAGTATCCATTCGTCTAAAATCAGTTTTATATATGATGTTTCATATGTAGTGGTTGAACCATATTGAACACCACCAGATGTTGTTGCTGATACAGGAATACTGGAACCATACGTATTTATTTCACCTGATGTTAATACATTATTTTTTAAAGCAACTACATAATCTTGTCCAACCCCACTATTTGCTATGACCCAATAATCTTCATTATTTAAAGTTACTTTATCACCTATATGATATATTGTATAATTAGCTACTTCGCCATTGTCTTTTACTAAAGCACTTCCTGATTGCTGATAATTTATTGTTATTCCTAGTCCTGATATAGATACATCTGCAGTAGGTAAAAGTGAGGCATCACTAAAATCAGCATATGTTAATGTAACTTTCATAACTGCATAATCTTTTGCATATAACATATCTCCTGTTTGAACTGTTGCTCCATTTTCATAAGTTAAGGTATATGTTAATTTACCACACACGTTAGTATTACTTGTTGTATCAGTTCCTGTGCACTCAGGAGTACCTACAGAAACACTTGATATAGATGCATTATAATTACCATCATTTACGACTTTAAAAGTAAAACTTATCGTATCACCTGGAGATGTTGTTGATACACTATAATCTTCTATTGTGGTTGTTCCATCTAATGCTGGTTGAGATAAAACTTTAGCAGATCCTGTTGTTGTTATATTTGATAAATTTTCAAAATGAATATCCCAATTAGATGTTCTCTGTACTGCTGTTCCTGTTATATTAAGTTGTCCTGTAAAACCTGCATACACTAACGATACAATTATAACTAGAGAAAGTGTTGCTACTGCTATCATTAAAACATTAAAATTTTTTCTTCTATACATAGTTTATTACCTCCGAACGTAATTTTTCAAAAAATATATCTTCCGACCATATTACCTTACAAAACCATTTTATAAAAAAAAAAAAAAATAGTCAATAATTTTTGGTAAATTTGATGATAAATTTTCACTTTTTTACCTCTAATTATTGACTATCGTTAATGACTATTTTTACAGAATTCATAATTAATGATCTATCTAAATAACATCATTTTTTTATATCTTAACTTTTAAAAAATTTAAAAAATAAGATGTATTTAAGATGTAAGATGTATTTTGATAGTAAAAATCGTTGAAATATAAGGGGTTTTAGACTATTGGTAAATACGGCATATACTAAACTTATAGCTATAATTGAAGCTAAAGTAATCATAGATAATAATATTACATTTGTTTTTTTTCTTTTATACATGTACATCATCTTTTCTAGTCTCAAGAGTAGTATACCAAAAAAAATGCTTAGGATGTCAAGCCTTTAAAGACAAAAAAAGAGTGTCAATACACTCTTAGGAAAAAGTATTATTTTCCTATAACGTTATACTTGCTCCTATACCGATTGGAAGACCAATAACATACCATCCAACAACAATAATCATAACAGCCGCACTCATAACTAATATAACAGGCATCATAAGTTTCATTGTATCAAAAATAGATGTATTAACTTTTTGATCTTGTTTATATAAAAATCCAATCATAATAATTAAATAAATATATATTGGTGAGAAACATTTTCCGACTGCATCTGCACCCATAAAAATTGCTTGAGTAAATGCCGGATTAATATTTGCTCTCATAAGTAGTGGTACAGAAACAGGAGCAACTAAATTGTATTTTGTAATAGTACTAGGTATTAAAATTGATATAACTACAATAGCTAAGAAAACAATAATAACTAGTAATGTTCCATTAATATTTAATCCACCTATCAAATCTACAATATTAACAGTAACTACACTAGGTATATTTGACCATTCAAATATACCTAACATAATTGATGCAAAAAACATTAAAACTAATATATAACCTGTATTTTCAAATGAATGAGTAAGTAAATGAGTATAATCATTTCTATGTCTTATATTTCCTGATAACCTACCATATATAAAACTACATAATACTGATATACCAGTAATCATTAACATAAGTCCATTTCCAAATGCTGATGTCTCCCCAAATATTTTAGCAATATACTTAGTCTCAGTATTATTAAGCATCATACCTGACATAGGAAATCCTGGAATAACAGCATAAACAACAAATGAAATTATTAATAAAGCTATTATATTAGTAATAACAAAAGCTCTTTTTGATATATTCACACTTGTTTCATAATCATATCTTTTAAACTTCTTACTAAGCATCTTTTCAATAGATATTGTACCAACAATAGTTAATACTATAGTACTCACACTCATTATGTATATATTAGACCATAATCCATAATTATAGTTAATGTCAATATTAGAAGCTGATTTTACAGTTGTTAGAGACAACAAATATTCTTGATAATTAAATAATATACCACCACAACCACCAATAGTAACACCAATAAATACCGTCACCATACCAAGTAATGGATTTCTACCTAATATTTTATAAATAGATCCAACAAGTGGGAATAACAAAATATAACTATAATCACCAATAAAAGTTAATAATATAGATACAAATATTGTTAACATTGTAATCCAAAAAGGTTTTACTTTTCTTAAAAACTTTACTAAATGATTAATATATCCACTAGTTTCTAATATTGATACAGCTATTAAAGACATAATTAAATAAATTAATGGCTTCATCAACTGCATATTAATAACAGAATTATTTAGTAAATATTTAATACCATCTTTGCTAAATATATTCTTCACACTAACTAAAGTAGTTTCTAAACTACCAGCTTCAGTAATATATCCCCCAACTTTAATTAAATGAAGAAGAAAACTAATAATTCCTATAATAAACGTTAAAAATACAATTGTTGATAAAGGCCCTTGTCTTTTTATTCTTTTACCTACATTTTTCACAAAATCCTCCTAATAAGTAATAACTTTCTTTATCTTTTTATTAAACTCAATTCGTGGCAACATAATACTTCTTCCACAATTCATACACTTAATCTTAATATCCGCACCTAATCTAGTGATAATCCATTCATTAGATCCACATGGGTGCTGCTTCTTCATTGTAACAACTGAATCCATTTTATAATTTTTTTCCATTATGAACCACCACCTGATTATAAGGTATTTCAATATCATTTTTTCTAAATTCTCTAATAAGTTCTTCATTAATTAGACGTGTAATAGGAAATTTATCCGAATGATCTACAATAGTAATAATCCTAAAAACTAAAGAACTATCTTTCATTGTCTCCATTCCAAGACATTCCATTCTAGATACTTTACTATCATTAATTAAACGTTTAGATAAATCACTAATCACATTCTTTACTTTATCAATATCTGAATCATAAGATACTGATACATCAACAATAACTGTTGTTTTAGCTAAACTATAATTAATCAACTCATTAATCTGCCTATTTGAAATTATCTTAATTTCACCAGTATAAGCTTTCAATTTTGTAGTTCTCAAGCTAGAAGCAATAACTTCACCTTTAAAGCCATTAATCTCTACCCAATCACCAATATTGTACTGACCTTCTAAGATAATCATAATACCAGAAAAGAAATCCTTAAGTAAATCTTGCAAAGCTAAACCAATAACTAAACTAAAAACTCCTAAAGAAGCAACAAATGATGCTGTATCAATACCATATACTTGTAATATTAAAATTAAAGCAATAACAAAGATAAATATTATAACAATATTACTAATTAAATTAGCTATTGTCTTTCTTTTTTTAGCACTCTTATCTTTATGAATAGCAAAAAATTTATAAACAATTTTTCTAGATACATAAGATAGTATTAGTGCAACTACAAAAATAATAACTGGTTGAATAACTACTCTTGATAATAATAATTTCATACTACTCCTTTACATTAATCATATCTAAAATACGATTTAAATCAGCTACATTTGTAAAACCAATCTCAATTTTATTATCTTTTACTCTTACTTTCGTATCTAATTTTTCTTTTAATAATTCTTCTACATACTTATATTCATTCTCACTTGGTTGTTTTCTACGCATATTTTTATTTTTCTTTTCCGTATGATTAGCTAAAGATTCAACATCTCTAACTGGAATATTATCTTCAACAATTTTTTTTGCTATTTCTTTAATTTTCTCATCATCTTCTAATTTACTTAATACTCGAGCATGTCCCATACTTATCTTTTTTTGAACCACTAATTTTTGAACATCCTTAGGTAATCTAAGTAAACCTAAAATATTTGTTATATGGCTTCTACTTTTACCTACTTTAATACTTAATTGTTCTTGTGTTAAATGTAGCTTATCAAGCATTGATTTATAAGCTTTAGCTTCTTCAATAGCACTTAAATTCTCTCTTTGTAAGTTTTCAAGTAAAGCTATTTCCATCATCTGTTCATCATTTAAATCTCTAATAAGTGCAGGAATCTTCTTTTTTCCAGCTAATTTAGAAGCTCTAACTCTTCTCTCACCAGCAATAATTTCATAACCTTTAATACTCTTTTTAACAATAATAGGTTGAAATACTCCATGTTCTTTAATTGATAAAGCAAGTTCATTTAAAGCCTTATCATCAAATACTACACGTGGTTGATATGGATTAGCTCTTAACTCATCTAAATCTATCTCCACTATTTCATCTTTTTTAGCCGTATCATAGATGTGTTTTTCAAAAGTTTGTAAATCTAAATTCTCATTATTAAATAACTGTTCTAAACCAGTACCTAAAGCTTTCTTTTTACTTTCCATTTCTTAAAATCACCTCTTTAGCTAAATTAATATATGCTTCTGTACCACGACTTTTTGGATCATATGCACAAATAGGTTTACCATGACTTGGTGCTTCTGATAATCGTACTAATCTAGGAATAATTGTATCATATACTTTTTCCTTAAAGTAACTCTTAATTTCATCAACAACCTCTAAACCTAAATTTGTTCGATTATCAAGCATCGTTAATAATACACCTTCAATATCTAAAGTTGGATTCAATTTTTTCTGAGCCATCATAATAGAATTAAGTAACTGCATAATTCCCTCTAAAGCAAAAAACTCACACTGAACAGGTATAATAACCGAATCAGAAGCTGCCAAGGAATTAGTAGTTAAAAAACCTAATGAAGGTGGACAATCCAATATAATATAATCAAAAACATCTTTAATCTGATCTAAGTATTTTTTTAACTGTAGTTGAGCTACAAACTCTTTATCTGCTCTAGACTTTTCTAACAATTCCATATCTATACCAGCTAAATTAATAGAAGCTGGTATTAAAAATAAATTCTTAAATTTAGTTTTTCCAACTACCTGTTGTAAGTCAGCCCTATCTGTAAGTAATTCATATACACTATACTTAGCCTGACCTTTATTCACACCAACACCAGTAGTACAATTGCCTTGTGGGTCCAAATCTACAAGTAAGGTTTTCTTCCCTAAAAGTCCTAAAGAAGCAGCTAAATTAATACTAGAAGTAGTCTTACCTACTCCACCTTTTTGATTAACAAATGAAATAATTTTTGACATCTTATCACTCCATTACAAACTATAATTATTTTATCATGAATTTAATAATAAATCTATTATAACTTAAAAAAAAATATTAAACAAACTATTTAGACTATTTGTCTATAGTAAAATTTATAAAAATATGAGAAAATATCTATGGTGAGTTGTATG
>CADBLY010000047.1 GCA_902795725.1 uncultured Erysipelotrichaceae bacterium | reverse complement strand
AACGATACCAATTTCAAGTTTAAGTATAAATACAAGTGGAAAAACAGTAACATGTGATAATACTAATGTCATAATAAACACCAATGGTAGTATCAGACTAGAAAATTGCTATGTCGAAGATTCAAACCAAAAATATAACTATGATAATAAAAAATTAGAAAAGATAAGTAATAGTACAACTACCTATAAAGTATATAGTGTAGGAGATACCTTCACATTAAGTGGAGATAGTTATCATATCATAGCAGATAGCAGTGAAAGTCAAGATTATGTAGTCGCACTAAAAGACACACCACTTACTGTATCAGAAATAACTGCACCAGATGGAGTAACAGTTAATGATAATTTAGGTGATGGAAGTGTAGGTGGAGTACCATATCATGCATCATCTGGTGAATATTCAATATCTTATGTAAAACAGATAGTAGAAGCATGGACTGGGACTAAGTTTAAAAATAGCGAATTAAAAACAGTTGATGGATATAGTGCAAGATTGATTCAATTACAAGAATTAACTGGTAGTTTAGGATATGAATGGACTGATAATGGATCATTTGCACTTTGGAAAAAAACAGAATCAACACCAAATTGGGTATATAATAGTGCATACTGGACAATGAGTTCGGAAGATGATTCTTCGTCTATTGTGTGGTGCGTTAACAACAATGGAAGCTTGGGCCAAAATTACAACGTGGGCTATGCTAGCGAAGCAGTTCGCCCAGTTATCAATGTCTATAAAGACAAACTACCAGAGTAGAAAGGGATGCTTATGAAACTGAATAATAAAGGTTTTGCTATCTCAACAATTATGTATGTCTTACTTGTTTTAGCGCTCGTTCTCATTATGGCTACCCTTGCAATTTTAAATTCAAGAAAAATGACTCTTGATAAAGTTAAAAATATAACGCTAAAAGAAATCAAAGAGAAGTTAGGAACAGATGTTGTTTATAATGAATATGCTATTGGCGATAATGTCAAATATAAAAATGAATATTATATTGTTATTAAAACAAGTGATAGTTCAAAGAATTATGTTACAGCCTTAAAACAAGAACCACTTAAATATGATAACATAAATACATATAATAACAATATCATAAACACCAATACTTATGGATATATTCATTATGGGACAAATGATTATAATACATCTTTAGTTAAAAATGTGTTAGATAGCTGGATAAATGATATAAATGGTATTAATGATTTGATAGAAGTAAATGGTAGTAGTTATCGTTTATTAACACAAGATGAGTACAATCAATTATCTACTAACACCTGGATTTATAGTTCCAATTATACTTATTTTTTAAACAGTATAATAAATAATAATATAAAAGTTATTGATTCAAGTAATACAATTATTGATAGTAGTATAAATGATAAACATGCTATAAGACCTGTATTAAATATATATAAAGATAGGCTAGGTGATATTAATGAATAATAAAGCATTTACTCTTATAGAATTATTAGCCGTTATAACTGTAATTGCAGTTATATCTGTTATTACTGTTCCTGTTATAACTAGAACTATTAATAATTCTAAGCAAAGTACTTATGATAGACAAGCAGAGATAATAGAAAGAGCAAGTGAAAATTGGTTTATCAAACAATCAGATGTTTTAGATGAAAATAGTAAAGTCATTGTTGATATTGATTATCTATTGCAAGAAGGTTATTTAAAAGGAAATGAAATAACCAGCACTAAAACTGGCAATAAATTATCAGGATGTGTATCAATTACTTATTCATCTAATCAATATACTTATAAATTTAGTGAAAATAATTGTACTTGTTTAACTGATTGTAAAAAATATGAAAAATAACTAGTAATTAATAAAAAAATAGTATATAATACTAGAAAAGCTTTGAACTTGAGGAGTAAATTATTCTTAATTTAAAGAGAGTTAGTGGTTGGTGTAAACTAATAATTAAGGTAATTGAAGGTAGCAAGGGAGCTTTATATCTGAAATCAAGTAAGATATAACGTTAACTTACGTTACAGTTTTGAGGTAATTTTAATTACAAATTAAGGTGGTACCACGTCAATCACGTCCTTATATTAGGATGTGGTTTTATTTTTGGAGGATTTTATGAATAGTATTATTGAATTCTATATGTTTGCTAATAAATTAAAAAATATTATTAGAACTGGATGGTTAGAAATTGGCATTGAAAAAGAAAGATTAGAAAGTGTTTCGGAGCACATCTATGGAACCCTAATATTAGCTATTGCAATAAATAGTGAATATCAATTAGATCTAGATATGTATAAAGTTTTAAAGACTTTAGTGCTACATGAAACAGAAGAAATATTAATGCCTGATTATACTGTTAGAAGTGATATTACAAAAAAAGAAAAGCTAAAGATGGGAAGAGTATGTGTTCATAAAGTTGCTAAAAATTTATGTGAGCAAGAACAGATAGAAAAATTACTGTATGAGTTTAGTACTCAATCTACAAAAGAAGCAGTATTTTGCCATTTAGTTGATAAAATAGAATGTGATTTTCAAGCCAAAATGTATGATTTAGAAGGTGTAATGGATTATGATAAAACAAGAGAAGATTTAGCTTATTATGGCAATCGTGCGGAAGAGATTGATAATAATTCTAAAAGAGCAAGTGATTTTTGGATTGAATATGATAGACCTAAATATAAAAACAATTTAATATTTAAAACTTTAATTGAAGATATAAAAAATATAACCGATGAAGATTATCAAAAAATAATGAAAATAGGAGCGTGTTAATATGTTAGAAAAAAAATATAATCATATATTAGTTGAACAAGAAAAATATAATAAATGGTTGGAAAAAGGATACTTTGAAAGTGGAGATTTATCAAAAAAACCATATGCTATCGTTATCCCACCACCAAATGTAACTGGTAAACTACATCTAGGTCATGCTTGGAATACCACATTACAAGATATTATGATTCGTTATAAAAAAATGGATGGTTATGATGCTTTATGGCTTCCTGGAATGGACCATGCAGCTATTGCAACTGAAGCAAAAGTAGTTCATCATCTAAAGGAAAAAGGTATTAATAAATATGAATTAGGCAGAGAAGGATTTTTAGATGCCTGCTGGAACTGGACTCATACATATTCCGATAATATTAGAAAACAATGGGCTAAGATGGGACTTGCCCTAGATTATCGTAAAGAAGCTTTCACACTAGATGAAAACTTAACCAAAGCTGTTCAAGAAGTATTTGTTTCTTTATATAATGAAGGTTTAATATATCGTGGTGAAAGAATAATAAATTGGGATCCTGTAGCTAAAACAGCCCTTTCAAATGAAGAAGTAATATATAAAGATGATGAAGGTGCTTTTTATCATATTAAGTATTTCTTAGAAGGCAGTGATAAATATTTAGAAGTAGCCACAACTCGTCCCGAAACCTTATTTGGTGATACCGCGGTTGCTGTTAATCCTGATGATGAAAGATATAAAGACTATATTGGGAAAAATGTTATTTTACCAGTTATTAATAAACCAATACCAATAGTTGCTGATATTCATGCTGATCCAGAATTTGGTACAGGAGTTGTAAAAATAACGCCTGCCCATGATCCTAATGACTTTGAAGTAGGTAATAGACATAATCTAGAACGTATAGTTGTTATGAATGAAGATGCAACAATGAATAGTAATGCCTTTAAATACGAAGGAATGACAAGAGAAGAGTGTAGGGAAGCTCTTATTGAAGATTTAAAGAAAGATAATTTACTTATAAAAATCGTTCCAATGGTTCATAGTGTTGGACATAGTGAAAGAACTGATACCGTTGTTGAACCATACTTATCAAAACAATGGTTTGTTAAGATGAGATCATTAGCAGATAAAGTTTTAGATAATCAAAAAAATAAAGACACTAAAGTCAATTTTGTTCCAAATCGTTTTGAAAAAACTATGAATCACTGGATGGAAATCACTTATGATTGGTGTATCTCACGTCAATTATGGTGGGGGCATCGTATTCCTGCTTGGTATAAAGATGATCAAATATATGTAGGTACAGAACCACCAAAAGAAGAAGGATGGATTCAAGATACAGATGTTTTAGATACTTGGTTTAGTAGTGCTTTATGGCCATTTGCTACTTTAGGTTGGCCAAGAGTTACAGATGATTTATCAAGGTATTATCCAAATGATTTACTAGTAACTGGATATGATATTATTCCATTCTGGGTTCATAGAATGACCTTTCAAGGATTAAAATTCACTGATTCTAGACCATTTAAAGATTGCCTAATTCATGGACTTATTCGTGATAAAGAAGGCAGGAAAATGTCTAAATCATTAGGAAATGGTGTTGATCCTATGGATGTTATTGAAAAGTATGGTTGTGATTCATTAAGATATTTCTTATCCACATCATCCGCACCAGGCATGGATTTAAGATATGATGAAGAAAAAATCAAAAGTACTTGGAATTTTATTAATAAATTATGGAATGCTTCAAGATATGTTTTAATAAATATTGAAGATATTAAATCTATTAATTTAGATAATTTATCTATATGTGATAAATGGATATTAAATAAACTAAATAAACTCATTAAACTGGTTCGTAAACATATGGACAAATATGAATTTAATGTTGTAGGTAGTGAAATATATAATTTTATTTGGAATGATTTCTGTGATTGGTATATTGAGCTATCCAAATTTAATATGAATGATACAACTAAATCAGTATTATTAATTACCCTTACAGATATTTTAAAACTAATGCATCCATTCATGCCATTCGTAACTGAAGAAATATATAAAATGTTACCAATAAAAGATGCTGAATCAATAATGATTAGTACATATCCTAAGGACAATAAAGAATATATCTTTGATACAAGTTTAGATGATACAATTGAATTAATAAAACAAATTAGAAAGATTAAAGCAGATAATAATGTATCTAAAGAATATACTTTAGTTATGAATAATATTGATAATGAAGATATAATAAAAAATGTCTTAAAACCAATGAATTTAGATATCACTAATTTAAAAGAAATAGTAGTTAATAATAATATTAGTATTTTCTATGATGGATCTAAAAATGAACAACAAGAAAAAGAAACACTATTAAAAGAAAAGATAAGATTAGAAAACAGTATTCAAAGAAGAGAAAAATTACTTGCAAATACTAACTATGTAGCTAAAGCTCCATCTAATATTGTAGAAAATGAAAGACAACAATTAGCAAAAGAAAAAGAAAGTTTAGATATAATATGTAAAAAACTTATCTAACTTTCTTTTTTT
>CADBLY010000046.1 GCA_902795725.1 uncultured Erysipelotrichaceae bacterium | reverse complement strand
TGAAGTATTAGTATAAGAAAAATACAGGTTGCTTTTGAGCAATTTTTAAAAAGACTTATGGGTATCACGAAAACAGGTCATACTGGTATGATGAAGAAATTCCTTTTGTTGAAGCTGCTGAGATTGGGACAGAAAAGGTAATTAGGGATCATTCTAGTATTGGTGTTGTGGTGACAACTGATGGTTCGTTTGGTGAGATAAGTAGAAATAATTATATTGAAGCAGAAGAAAGAATTATTGATGAATTAAAGGAAATAGGAAAACCTTTTATTGTTATTTTAAATAGTGCTCATCCAATGTTGCCAGATACAGAGAAGTTAGCTAATGATTTGAGAGAAGAATATGGTGTACCTGTTCTTCCGATGAGTGTTGAAAATATGAATGAGAAGGATGTATATGGGGTATTAAAGGAATCTTTATATGAATTTCCGGTTGTTGAAGTTAAGATTAATATGCCAGATTGGATAGGTTGTTTAAGTCATGACAATTGGTTAAAGAAAATATATATAGATAAAATGAAAGAGAGTGTAGTTGAAGTTGATAAACTCAGAGATATTGATAAAATAACACATCATTTTGAAGGATGTGATTATATTTCTAAATCTTATATATCTGATGTTGATACATCAACAGGGATTGTAACTATTAATTTGGAAGCTCCAGATGGATTGTATGATGAAATATTAAAAGAGATTATTGGGATAGAAGTAGGTAGTAAAGCAGATTTGTTAAGATTGTTTCAAGATTATAACGAAGCTAAGACTGAATATGATCAGATAAAAACAGCTTTGCAAATGGTTAAAACAACTGGTTATGGGGTTGCTTCGCCCGCTTTAAAGGATATGACTTTAGAAACTCCAGAGGTTATTAAGCAGGGAAGTAGATATGGAATTAAATTGAAGGCAGTGGCACCATCTATTCATATGTTTAGAATTGATGTTGAAAGTACATTTGAACCAATAATTGGATCAGAGTTACAGAGTAAAGAATTAATTGATCATTTAATGAAAGATAATGAT
Organism: uncultured Erysipelotrichaceae bacterium; assembly: GCA_902795725.1. Classification (GTDB taxonomy): domain Bacteria; phylum Bacillota_I; class Bacilli_A; order RF39; family UBA660; genus RUG12438. The sequence goes on along the minus strand of CADBLY010000046.1, from coordinate 7,601 downwards.
ACAAATCCTTCTAGTATATGGAAAAATGAAATATTTGGACGTAGTTTAGATGAAATTGTTAAGGAAGGAATTCAAGCAAAACTTTCCCTTACTCCAGAAAATGCTCGTTTTAAACTTCAACAAACATTGTCTAAACTAGTTAATAAGGGTTCTGGAAATCTATATGCAATTGTAATATAAAAAATCCACTAAAATTAGTGGGTTTTTGTTTTTTGATTGCTTTTTGATATAGGATATAATCCTTTTATTAGTCTGCTATAGGCAGTGTTGATGGTTTTCCTGTTAATAGGAATATTATTTTCTATAAAACTATTATATATTTCTTCTTTTTCTTCATTAGTAATTGTTCTAACTTGATTATTAATTAGAAATTGGTTTTGTTGGTTTAAAATAGTTTCTAAATCAATAGGTTCAAAAGCATAACTATAGTTTGTTTTAGCTATTTTTGTTCTATATCCTATAGAGTGTAGGAATGTTTTAAGCATTAATAGCTCGTTTTTATTAATTTGTTTGGTTGCCCATAATGCGTTTATAGCTTTAGATATATCTTTTGTATTATAATGAATATATAAATAGAAATCTATAATATCAAATGGTTTATTATCGATACCATTTTGAAGGTAGAATAATAATTCTTTGCTTTTTTGACATAGTATATCTAATTGTTGGTTGTGTTCTTTTTCTATTTTTTCTAAATATTTTTTGTATAAGTTTTCATCTATTTTTTTTACTGTGTTAACTAATTCATTTTTTTGTGGATTAGTATATTCAGTAAAGAATTCTTTTTCATTTAGTTCACTATTAATAAATTGGTTAATTACAATTATTGCTTTTTTGTTTTTTTCCATTAAATAGGTATTGTTTTTATCTCTTAATCTTTTAATTTTTTGTTTTTCATAGTATTTAAAATATGGATTGAAGGCTTTAAATACTTCTTCTTTACAAGTTTCTAGTGGTCTATCAGTTTCGTTACTAATTTTTAAGCTTAATCTTTTTAAATTAGAAATAAAGATAAACATATGCTTGTTTTCAGCAATACATAAATTAATTATTTCTTCATCATTATTGGCTTTTAATACTTTATAGTATAATTGTTCAAAAGTATTGGACTGTTGATAATAATTTTGATTTCTTTTCCATTCCATTGTAGCTTCTTCTACATTTAAAAAATTAGTTCCATAATATATTATTCTTTTTTGAAGCGTAGCTGGATCCATTCCAAGAGTATGGGCCAAAGATTTCATTTTTTGACTATCCCATTTGCATGATACACCATATTCATAGGCATATGATATTTTATCAAAATCGTATTCTTTGCTTAAGAACGGCCTTTTAAGAATATAGAGTGTTTGTTCTTCTTTTGTGGCTTTTTGTGCTTCTTTATCTATTATGGCTATTATATAGCTTAGTTTTAAATGGTATTTTTTTGATAGATTGTTTATATACTCATTAGTAGGATTGTTGTTTATAAATCCTTTAAATATTTGATTATTTCTTTCATTTATTTCTTGTTTTGTCATAAATTTCTCCCTTTCAAACGAGTATATTATAACAAATTTTTTGAAGTTGTCAAATTTACTATTATTTTAAATATAATTTAGTATGACATTGGATAAAGTAAAATTACATAAGAGAGTTAAAATTGTTAGATTAGGTATGTGTGATCAAAAAGTTAAGAGAAGATTACAGGAATTAGGTTTTATTCGTAATCAAATAATAGAAAAGATTTTTGTAGCGCTTTTTAATGATCCAATAGTTATTAAAATAAGAAATTATAGTGTAGCTATTAGTGTGAATATTTTAAAGGATATTGAAGTATGCGAATAGGTTTAATTGGCAATCAAAATAGTGGGAAGAGTACTATTTTTAATTATTTAACTAATTCAAGACAACAAGTTGGAAATTGGGCAGGGGTAACTGTAGATAAGAAAGAAGTTAGTATTAATGATAATATTATTGTTGATTTGCCAGGTGTTTATTCTTTAAATGGTTATACAATAGAAGAGAATATAACTATTAATTATATTAATAAATTAGATGTTATTGTGAATGTTTTAGATGTTACTAATCTAAGTAGGGGATTATATTTAACTTTACAATTAATTGATTTAAATATTCCTATGGTGATTGTATTAACTAAACAAGATAAAGTAAATATTAATGTGAGTAGATTAAGTTTGTTATTGGATATTTCTGTTGTTGATAAATCTATTAATGAGATAGTTAATAAGGCAAGGAATTCTTCTTTAAATTTTAAATGTGAGAATGAAGATCAAGCAATAAGTAAAAGATATGACTATATTGATAGTATTTTAAGTAGTGTATTAGATGAATGTAAAGAGAATAATTGTGTTGATAAGATTATTCTTAATAAATATTTATCTATTCCTTTATTTATTTTTGTTATGTTTATTGTATATTATATATCTTTTAATACAATAAGTGTTTATTTAAATGATATTATTAATAATTGGTTTTTATTTATTGAAAGTAAGATATCAACTTTATCTATTCCACCATTTTATATTAGTTTAATTAATGATGGAATATTAAATAGCTTAGGAGTAGTAGTATCTTTTATTCCTTCCATATCTTTGTTATACTTGTGTTTAACTTTTTTAGAGACAACAGGATATATGAGTCGTATATCTTTTATTATGGATAAGATGTTTAGACTGATTGGATTAAATGGAAAAAGCATTATTTCGTTTATTATGGGGACTTCGTGTAGTGTTCCTGGTATTTTAGTATCCCGGACTATAGAAAATACGGATCAAAGATATATAACGGCTTTATTAACTTCTTTAATTCCTTGTAGTGCGAAAATGACGATAATTATGATGTTTGCTAAAATATTGTTTCCGGTAAATACCGGTATCTATATATTTTTTATTTATATTATTTCTGTATTTTTTATATTTTTGATGGCTTTTATTTTAAGAAAATGGATATTTTATAATACAACTAATTATTATATTAATGAGATAACGGATTATGAAATACCAAATATAAAAAAGGTATTAAAGATAACATATAATAAAATTACTTCCTTTTTAAAAAGAGTTAGTAAAACACTTATTATTTCATCAATTGTTATATGGTTTTTATATAATATATCATTTGATTTTTCTTTTGTAAATATGGATGGTAGTATATTGGGAGTTGTTAGTAGAAAAATAGCTTTTCTTTTTTATCCTTTTTTGGGTAAAAATAGTTATGAATGTGCAATTGCTATTGTAGAAGGGTTTGTTGCTAAAGAAAGGGTAACATCTTCTTTGCTTATTTCTTCAAAATTAAATGATATGTCAGTAGCTGAACTTTTTAATAATAGTGTAGCAATGTATGCTTTTTTAATTTTTAATTTGTTTTGTTTTCCTTGTATTAGTTCTATTGTAACTTTAAAAAAAGAAATAGGCTTAAGGTTAGTTTTATTATTTTTGGTTTTTCAAACTTTCTTTGCTTATGTAGTAGCTATTATTATATATCATATAGGAATATTACTTTAAGATAGTGCTAATAATAATAGTGGTGAAAACATGAAGAAGATTATGGTTTTAATTTTATTGATACTTTTTTGTATAATTTGTTTAAGTAATAAGAAGGATAATATATCTTTGGTTTTTAATGAAAATGATTATAATTATAAGATATATGATTTAGATTTATCTAAGGATAATATAACTACAAATAATTTAGATAGTTATTTTCAAGGTTATACAGTTATTGGAATAAAACCTAATATTAATCCTATATATAAGAAGATTATAAATATTAAGGAATATGATTTTGATACAACTAAAACAATAGATAATAACATAGATAGTTTTAATGAAATATATATTAATCTTTTAAAGGAGAATAATTTGAATAGTGAGATTGATAATTATTATTATCATGGGTTGAAAATAGATGAAATCACACTTTATATAACTAATACTGAGTTGAATACTATTCTTATGAATAAGAATATTGAAGTAATAAAGTAGATTTTTATTTGGTTTTAAGTTATAATTAAGTTGTGATGGATATGAAAAAGAAAAGATTAAAAAAGAAACCAATTATTATTTTAATAATTGGTATAATAGCTGTTATAGTTGGTATTAAGTATATTAAACCGGAGAAAAATATAGAAAAGAATAAGAAAGTTAAGGACGTTAAAGATGTTAAGGTAATTAAGGAAAAAAAAGATAAAACAATGTCTATGGTTATGGTTGGAGATGTTTTAATTCATGAATCTGTTTATAAAGATGCTTATCAAAATGGTGAGTATAATTTTGATTCTATGTTTTCTTTTATAAAACCTATGATAAAAGATTATGATTTAAAATATTGTAATCAAGAGAGTATTATTGGTGGTAAAAATTTAAAAATATCTGGTTATCCAGCATTTAATTCTCCTGATGAAATAGGGGATACGATTGTTGATTTAGGTTTTAATGTAATTGGACTTGCAAATAACCATGCTTATGATAAGGGTGAGGAAGCAATTCTTTATTCAAATCAGTATTGGTCTAATAAAGGTGTGATTAAGGAAGGAACATATTCTAGTTTTGATGAAAGAGATAGTATTCAAGTATATGAGCAAAATGGTATTAAGTATGGTTTTTTAGCTTATACTACAGGTATTAATGGAAATAAACTTCCACAGGGTAAGGAATATTTAATAAATATTTACGATGAAGATAAGGTAAAAGAAGATATTGGTAAAATAAAAGATAAAGTAGATTTAGTTATGGTTGCAATGCATTGGGGAGATGAATATACTAATACTCCTACTAATAGTGAACGTGAGATTGCTAGTTATTTGTCTAGTTTGGGTGTTGATATGATTATTGGAACACATCCACATGTTATTCAACCAATTGAATATATTAATGATACTTTAGTAATTTATTCTTTGGGTAATTTTATATCTAATCAATTAGTGCTGGGAGTAAATCCTGCAATTGGTTTATTGCTTGGTGTAGATATTAAAATTACAGATGATGGCCCTAAATTTGATATTAGACAAAAGGAATTGATATATTCATATTCTGATAATAGTACTAAGTTTAAGGTTATTCCTTTTAGTAAAATGAATAATGATATATTAAAAGATTATAAAACGGTAGAACAAGAATATTTAGCTATTATAGATAACAAAAAATCCTAATTGAATTAAATTAGGATTTTAAATTCATTATTTTGTACATCAATAGTAATTTTACTATTATATTTTATTTTATCTTCAAGTATATTATTGGCTATTAATGATTCAATATTTTTTGATACATATCTTTTTATTGGACGTGCTCCATATTGTTCATTATAGGAGTTGTCTATAATATATTTTTTAGCTTGATCTGTTAATTCAATAGTGATTAATTTATCTTTTAATCTTTGCTCAATATTGTGAATAATATTACCTAAAATTTCATAGATAGTGTTTTTATTTAATGAATTAAAGATAATTATTTCATCTATACGGTTTATAAATTCGGGTTTAAAGGTATGTTTTAGTTCTTCATTGATTAATTGTTTAGAATTAACATCTTTGTTTAATACGTATTCACTACCTAAATTAGATGTCATAATAATAATAGTATTTTTAAAGTCTACAGTTCTACCTTGTGAATCTGTAATATGTCCATCGTCTAATATTTGTAATAGTATATTGAATACATCTTTGTGTGCTTTTTCTATTTCATCAAATAATACGATGGAGTAAGGATTTCTTCTTACTGCTTCAGTTAATTGACCACCTTCATCATATCCTATATATCCTGGAGGAGCACCTACTAGTCTAGATACAGAGTGGCTTTCCATATATTCACTCATATCAATTCTTACGATGTGTTTTTCATCATCGAATAGTTCATAGGCTAGGGAGCGGGCTACTTCAGTTTTCCCAACACCAGTAGGTCCTAAAAAGATGAAGGAACCGATAGGACGATTAGGATCTTTAATTCCTGCTCTAGCTCTTTTTATTGCTTCAGATACGAGATGAATTGCTTCATCTTGACCTTTTACTCGCTTTTTTAAATTTGTTTCTAAATTAAGTAGTTTTTCTTTTTCTCCACCTACTAATTTAGTAACAGGTATGTTAGTCCATTTAGATACAATTTTAGCTATTGATTCATCATCTACTATATCGCTTAAAATAGTATTTTTACTATTTATTTTGAGTGATTCTAACTCTTTTTTTAGTTTTGGAAGTTTGCCATGGCGAATAATTGCTGCTTGTTCATAATCTAATTCATTTTCAGCTTTGTCTAGTTCAAATGATAGTTTATCCATTTCTTCTTTCTTTTGATTAATAATTTCATTTATATTTTTTTCTTTTTCCCAATCATCTCTTAGTTGTTTTTCTTCTTTTTCAAGACTGATGAGTTTATTATTGATTTCTTCAAGACGATGTTTTGATATATCATCTTTTTCTTTTTTTAATGATTCTTTTTCAATTTGCAAGGTCATTATTTCTCTTGATAGATAATCTAATTTTACAGGTACAGATTCCATTTGTACTTTGATAGTTGCACATGCTTCATCTACTAAATCAATGGCTTTATCGGGTAGAAATCTATCTGTTATGTATCTATCTGATAAGGTTGCAGCAGCTATTAATGCTTTATCTTTGATGGTTACTTTATGGTATACTTCAAATCTTGATTTTAATCCACGAAGGATAGCTATAGTATCTGTTACAGTTGGTTGTTTAATAATGATTTTTTGGAATCTTCTTTCTAAGGCGCCATCTTTTTCAATATATTTACGGTATTCATTTAATGTAGTTGCTCCAATACATAAAATTTCGCCTCTAGCTAGCATTGGTTTGAGAAGATTGCCTGCATCCATTGCACCTTCCATTGCACCAGCACCAACTAAAAGATGTATTTCATCAATAAAAAGAATTATTTGCCCATTAGATTCTTTTATTTCTTTTAATACAGCTTTTAATCTTTCTTCAAATTCTCCTCTATATTTAGCACCAGCTATTAAGGCACCCATATCAAGTTCCCATATTGTTTTGTTTTTTAAACTGTTTGGTACATCTCCTTTAACAATTCGAAGGGCAAGACCTTCGATGATAGCTGTTTTACCAACTCCTGGTTCACCTATTAAGACTGGGTTGTTTTTGGTTTTACGAGATAATATACGAGTAATACTTCTAATTTCATCATCTCTTCCTATGACGGGATCAATTTTTCCTTCTTTAGCATTTTCGACAATATCTCTACCATATTTTTTTAAAACATCTTTTAAATTTTCTTCAAACGGATTTTGTCCATTCATATTAACACTTCCTTTCTGTATTCATTATATCACAATCTTTAGCACTCGTCAAGTGCGAGTGCTAAAGATTGCGCAAAAAAAACTCAACTATTATGTTGAGTAATATACAATTTGGTGGAGAATAAGGGACTCGAACCCTTGACCCCCTGCGTGCAAGGCAGGTGCTCTGAGCCAACTGAGCTAATTCCCCAATAACGGATTGCCTAATAAATATAACATGTTTTATTTATCTTGTCAAGCTTTTTTTGTTAATTTATTATGTATTATGTGATACAATGAGATAGGTGATTATATGAAAACAATTGTTATATCTGATATACACGGTGATA
>CADBLY010000045.1 GCA_902795725.1 uncultured Erysipelotrichaceae bacterium | reverse complement strand
GAAGAGGTTTTTATGGATGCTTTTGAGATTACTAATATGTTTAGATTTATTAGTAGGGGGACTAGTTTAGTAGTAGTTTTAGATATTATTAAGCTTGATAAACATCCTATATACTATTTAGTTTCTCTTTTAGAAAAAATATCTTCTAAATTAAAAAACAGTATTGACTAATGCTTTTTTTTTTTTTATTTTTAAGATACTAGGAGAGTAAAATATGGATGATGAAATAATTGAACAAATACGACAACAGCATGTGGATAATTATAGGAATGGCATTTTAGATATAATTGATAATAATTCAAAAGCTTTAGTTGAAGATATTCAAACATTAATTAAAAAACCACCACTAGAAGCTATGGATATTATTAAGACTAAATTTTTATCTTTAGCAAAAAAAAATAAAATTATTTTGAATACTATTGAACTTGATAATATTTTAGATGAATTTAGAGGTCATTTGTTTGAAGTAAGCACAGAAATAGGAAAAATGCGTGTTAAAAGTTTAAATGACATAATTAATAATACAAAATTAGATGATAATAATGTTATTAAAATAAATAAAAAGCATTTTGTTGATATTAATAAGGAAATGAAAAAGAAATTTAAAACAGAGTTTTCATCAGCTATTGATAATTTTTCAGATAGTGTTATTGTTGTTTTTAATTCTGATTTAGATGATAAAATTAAGGAAGAAATTGTAAAAGATTTAATTAAATATATAAAGGGTAATTATTTTAAACAATTACTTGATAATTTTGATATTAAAATTCTTGTTAAAGATACTACTTTAATTAATAGTGTAAAAGAACAATCTGAAAGATATCTATTTACTTTAAATAATTCGCGTGTTCTTAATGATTTAGATAATTAGTGTTGATTTTTTATAAAATGCTATGTTACAATAGCTTCATGCTTTAAATGTGTTGATGAAGAGCTAATATAATATTATTTATTACAGAGAACTCGGTTGGTGTGAAAGAGTATAAATATTTATATTAGTATGGCTTCTGAACTTTTATATCGATATGTAGGTATAAACGTAGATAGGCGTTAACTATTTAAGTGTATAATAATGATTATTATAAAATAAGGTGGTACCGCGATTAATTCGTCCTTATATTTATAATAATTTTTTTTTGGAGGTATAAAAATGGAAAAAAAGAAATATTATATTTCAACAGCAATTGCTTATACATCTGGTAAACCACATATTGGAAATACTTATGAAATTGTTTTAGCCGATGCAATTGCAAGATTTAAAAGGTTACAAGGCTATGATGTTTATTTTCAAACTGGTACTGATGAGCATGGAGAAAAGATAGAAATTAAGGCTAGAGAAGCTGGAATGACTCCTCAAGAGTTTGTGGATGAGAAAGCTGCTGGTATTAAAGAAATATGGGATATTATGAATACCAGCTATGATAGGTTTGTTAGAACAACTGATCCTCATCATGAAGAAGTTGTTCAACATATCTTTAAATACATGTACGATAAAGGGGATATTTATCTAGATAAATATGAAGGATGGTATTGTACGCCAGATGAGGCTTTCTGGACAGAAACACAAGTTGTGGAAAACGAAGATGGGGAATTAGTTTGTCCTGAATGTGGAAGACCAGTTGAGAAAAAATCAGAAGAAGCTTATTTCTTCAAATTAAGTAAATATCAAAAGCAGTTAGAAGAATATATTGAATCTCATCCTGAGTTTATTCAGCCGGTTGCACGTAAAAATGAAATGATTAATAATTTTATTAAACCAGGATTACAAGATTTGTGTGTATCTAGAACATCATTTAAATGGGGAATTCCAGTAGATTTTGATCCAAAACATGTAGTATATGTATGGTTAGATGCATTAACTAACTATATTACTAATATTGGATATGATATTGATGGTGGAGATGAAGAATTTAAAAAGAGATGGCCTGCAGATTTACATTTAATTGGTAAAGATATAATTAGATTCCATACAATTTATTGGCCATGTTTCTTATTTAGCTTAGATATTCCACTTCCAAAGAAAGTATTTGGACATCCTTGGTTAATTATGGCCGATGGAAAGATGAGTAAATCTCGTGGAAATGTAATTTATGCTGATGATTTAGTTAAAGAGTTTGGAGTTGATGCTGTAAGAT
>CADBLY010000044.1 GCA_902795725.1 uncultured Erysipelotrichaceae bacterium | reverse complement strand
TTGCAATTGCAAATGTTTTTTCTTATATACAATTTATTTACAGTGTAAACAATGTTAAATATCAAAATCAAATAATTTCCAATAGCCTTCTTTTTCAGGAAAATACTTAAATTTTAGAACCTCTTTAGTAACTGGATGAACAAATTCAAGATAGTAACTAAACAAACAGATTTGTTCTCGATCTTCTACTCCATACTTTTGATCACCTAATAAATAATGTCCTCGTGAAGAAAACTGAACTCTAATTTGGTGATGTCTACCAGTTTTTAATGTAATATCTACTAAACTACAATCATTCTCTTTATTATAAGACAAACATTTATATTCAAGAATGGCTTTTTTTCCCTTTGGAGAAACAAAACTTTTCCCGTCAGTCCCTCTTTCAATATAATCTACAAGTGTATCATCATATACCCTTCCATGAACAATAGCTAAGTATTTCTTAACGACTTCATGATTAGAAAAAGAAGAACTTAATCTACCAGCCGCTTTACTAGTACGTGCAAAAACCATAATTCCTGAAACAGGTCTATCTAATCTATGAACAAGTCCTAAATAAACATTACCTGGTTTATTATATTTTTTCTTAATATAATCTTTTATTAAATCAACCATAGATAAATCATTAGTATTATCACCTTGACTTAGTACATTATAAGGTTTTACTACAACTATTATATGATTATCTTCATATAGTACATTTAAATCATTCATTACTTTCCCATCTTCCATAAATACCACAAGGTAATATTAAATTATTATTAGTTATAGAAAGACCTACCTCACCACAACTTACTTTACCTAGACATTTTTTATTTACAGTCAAATTAAGTAAATTATAAAGAGTAGTAGCAGATAACCCTGTAGTATAAGAATTTATTAAAAAGAACAATGGCTTATCACTCAATAATTCACTACATAAAGTAACTAAATTAGTAAGATCCTTTTCAATATCCCAAACTTCACCATTAGCTCCTCTTCCATAACTAGGAGGATCCATTATAATAGCATCATACTTGTTTCCTCTTCTAATTTCTCTTTTAACAAACTTAACTACATCGTCAACTATATATCTAATATGATCTCCTTGATAACCACTACTATTAACATTTTCTTTACACCAATCAACCATTCCCCTACTTGAATCAACATGAGTAACAAAAGCCCCAGCACTTAAACAAGCAACAGTAGCCCCACCAGTATATGCAAATAAGTTCAATACTTTTATTTCTCTTCCACTTCTTTTTATCTTTTCCATCATATATTTCCAATTAACAGCCTGTTCAGGAAATAAACCAGTATGTTTAAATCCCATCTGTTTAATATGAAATACTAAATTCTTATAACCAATTTTCCAAGATGGTGGAACATTTTTTAAATTTTCCCAATGTCCTCCACCTTTATTACTTCTATGATAAACCGCATCTATTTTACCTTTATATTTTTCTAATAAATCTCCATTATCCCATATTATTTGAGGATCAGGTCTTAATAAAAAAACATTTCCCCATCTTTCATATTTCATACCAAGAGAAGCATCTATTATTTCATAGTCATTAAAATCATCCACAACTAACACAATAATCCCTCATTTCCCATTAAGTATATCATATAAAGAAAAAAACATCTATAAAGATGTTACATCAGATCCACTAATTATAGACTTACAGTAGCTACAACGAACTTTTCCCCTTTTATCAACATCATTTAAAGCCCCACAATTACTACAATGAACAGTTTCTAAATCACTAAATACTTTTCTCTTCTCAATTGTATAATATATAATCTCTCCATCTACTTCTTGAATCCTTATTCCATTAATTAATCCTTTATTATTTAAATATACTAAATCATCTAAAACTTGTTTTCTTAAACTCTTAACATCCAAATAATCAGGATTACTAACTAAAGCAGCTATTTCATCTACTTGTAAATGAGACCCATAAATATATGGTTTATACTTATCAAGTAATTTTTCATCTTCACTACTACAAGGATATAATTTTAAATTAACAGTATCTACATACAAATCCCCAATTAATCTCTTATTTTTTAAATATCTAATCTTTATAATACATTCAGGTATAGTAGTCTTAGTAGTATCACTTATCTTTTTTATATCATATACTCCACCACTAACCATTTTATAAATATTATTTAATTTAAAATCAAAATTCTTATCACTAGGATATATTTCTCCATAAAATTTAGCATATCTTTGAAAAGAATTCTCATTAACATGATTTATATCTATATTCTTATTTACTCTTAATAGTTTTGCTAGTACTAGTAAAAATACAACAATAGATATACTTACTATTATTACCATGTATCCCAATTAAATCACCTACTCTGAAATATTAAATATTTGTCCATAATCAGTAATAATATTGTTTCCATTATAAGCAATTATTCTATCTTTATATTTAGTTAATACTTCGTTCAATACAAATTCATATTCACAAACAACATCTACATATTTAGAACAAACATCTCTATTAGAAATATTCATACGATATATTCCTTTATCAGAAATTAAATAAGTCCTTAAAGAATTACCAGCATAATAGAAATCAACTATATTACCATACCCACTTTTATCATAAATAATATTAGTAGATACTACAGAATAATTATTATTATCATCTTTACTTAAAACATAATCATAAATATTACCATCTGCTTTTAAAATATAATATTCAAGTTCACTAATACTTTGTACCTTTAATATATCTTCATCTCTAAGTAATAAACTATATAAAGGATATAACTCATCT
>CADBLY010000043.1 GCA_902795725.1 uncultured Erysipelotrichaceae bacterium | reverse complement strand
ATTTTTTTTGAAAAAAGTCTTTTCTTTTTTTTTAGATGTGATATAATAGGCAAGTCTGGGGAAAAAAGAGGTGTAGTATTTATGAAGATTAGAAATATTGCTATTATTGCGCATGTTGACCATGGTAAGACTACTTTAGTTGATAAATTACTTCGTTGTTCTGGTACTTTTAGAGATAATGAGGAAGTACAAGAGAGAGTAATGGATTCTAATGATATTGAAAGAGAAAGAGGTATTACTATTTTAGCTAAGACAACAGCTATTAATTATAAGGATTATCGTATTAATATTTTAGATACGCCAGGTCATGCTGATTTTGGGGGAGAAGTTGAACGTATTATGAATATGGTGGATAGTGTTTTACTTGTTGTTGATGCATATGAAGGAACTATGCCTCAAACACGTTTTGTCCTTAAAAAAGCCATGGAAGCAGGAGTTAAACCTATTGTTGTGGTTAACAAAATTGATAAACCGGCAGCTCGTCCTAAAGAAGTAATTGATGAAGTGATGGAATTGTTTATTGATTTAGGTGCGGATGTTGATGATTTAGATTTTCCAGTTGTTTATGTTTCTGCTATTAATGGTACTTCTAGTTTTTCTAGTGATTTAGATACGCAAGAAGAAGATATGACTAAGGTACTTGATTTAATAATTGAAAATGCTAGAGATCCAAAGGTTCAGGATGGTTCACTACAATTTCAACCGGCTTTATTAGATTATAATGATTTTGTAGGTAGAATTGGTATAGGCCTTGTTAAAAGGGGAAAAATTAAAGTTAATCAAATGGTTAGTTGTGTTAGAACGGATGGGTCAATTAAACAATTTAGAGTTGCTAAAATATATGGTTTCTTAGGCCTTAAACGTATTGAAATAGAAGAAGCGGAAGCTGGAGATATTATTGCTATTGCGGGATTACCTGATATTTCAGTTGGTGAGACAATATGTGAAGTAGGTAAGGAAGAAGCACTTCCTTTACTACATGTTGATGAACCAACACTTCAGATGACTTTTGGTGTTAATACAAGTCCATTTTGTGGTAAAGATGGTGATTTAGTTACTGCTCGTAAGATTGAAGATAGATTATTTAAGGAAACTGAAAGAGACGTATCTTTAAAAGTTGAACAAGCTGATAATGAGTCTTGGCTTGTTTCTGGACGTGGAGAACTTCATTTATCTATTTTAATTGAAAATATGAGACGTGAAGGATATGAGTTACAGGTATCTAAACCTAAAGTTATTATTAAAGAAATTGATGGAGTAAAATGTGAACCATATGAAGAGTTACAAATTGAATGTCCAGAAGAAAATGTTGGTAATGTTATTGAACAGTTAGGTACTCGTGGAGCTAGTATGGAAAATATGACTAATGTTAATGGATTAGTAAGACTTAATTATATTATTCCATCACGTGGTTTAATTGGTTTTTCTACGGACTTTATGACATTAACTAAAGGTTATGGTGTGATGAATCATAGTTTTAAAGATTATCGACCTTTTGAAACTGTTGACATTGGAGAACGTAAATTAGGTGTATTAGTATCAATGGAAAATGGTAAATCAACAGCTTATGCTTTGGGTGCTTTAGAAGATCGTGGCGTGATGTTTGTTGAACCAGGTGAAGATATTTATGAAGGTATGATTGTTGGAGAACATAGTCGTGATAATGACTTAGCAGTTAATGTTATTAAGGGTAAAAATTTAACTAATACAAGAAGTGCGGGAAAAGATCATACAGTAGTATTAAAACGTCCAAGATTAATTACTTTAGAGTATGCACTTGATTATATTAATTCGGATGAATTAGTAGAAATTACCCCACATCATATAAGATTAAGAAAGAAAATATTAAATACAGAACAAAGAAAGAAAGCAGAAAATAAAAAATAAGCTTTCTTTTTCATTAATTTATGTGTATAATATGGGCAGAAGTGGGGATATTATGGACAATTATACAGTATTACAAGATAAATTAAGGAAAGAGTTTGTTGATTATTTTCATTTTTTGCAGTCGAGAGAACAAGAAAGATTAATTGATGAAGCTTTAATGGAAGATAATATCGATGATGATGAAATAGAAGATGTTGATATCGATGATGATGGTTTTTATGATGAAGAAGAATTTGATGATTATGATGATTATATTTTAGAAGCTTGGAATGATTATGTAAATGGCGATTGGGATGAAGAATATTATGTATTTTTTAATATGAATAAAGCTACTTCTAATCAAATTAAATTAATGGTTATGGTTAATTTATACGAATTTGTCTCATATAGTTATGATTTAGCTAACAAAAAAGAAAAGGAAATATATGAATTGTTGATTAGTGATTTAAGCCCTTCAAATGCTATAAAAGTATATGATGAGTATTATAAATATGTTTTAGAAACATTTAGCTTTTTTATGCATGATAGCATTTCTTGTGATACTCATCGTATTTGCATTATTAATAATAATTTAATGGATAATATTTTAAAAATAAATCCTGCATCTATTTTAGATTATCGATGGTTATTTGGTATGAAGTTTGATGGAGAAGATATTAGTAGTGTTAAAATGGGAAAAATACTAATTGAACTTGTTGAAAAAGCTAAGATGATGAGTAAAGGAAAAAGGTTTAATGATATTTATGAAGCTATTAAATATATTCTTGATGATAGTTTAAATCTTAATATTTATATTAATAGTAGTTGGGAATATATGCTTGCTAATTATTATGAACATTTGCTTACTAAGAATAAATATACAAAAGCTGAATATAAATTTTTAAATTTATATGAAAATGATGCACAAGAGTTATATAAAAAATTTAATGAAGTTGATAATTATAGAGAAAAGTTAATATATAATTTTTATTTGTTAAATAGAGATAAATTTAGTGAAGAATATTTATATGATTTAAGATGTAATACAAAAAAGAAGGGTAAGGATAAGGTTCTTGCACTTAAGATAAGTCCTTATTATATTGAAGAACAGAGTTATTTTAAGAATAGGTATTAAAAAAACTGTAGGAATTAATCTTACAGTTTTATTTTACTTCTTTAAAGAAGTCAGTTATTTTACAATCTAGTGCTTTTGCAAATTTTTCTAGTGTATCAACGGAAATGGTTTGTTTAGTTACTGATTCAAGTTTAGCTATAAAACTAAGACTTAAAAACAATTCATCAGCTAATTCGGATTGTGTATATCCTTTAGCTTTTCTACGTTGTTTAATATTTTGCCCGATTGTATAATATATGTCTTTTTTCATACAACTCACCATAGATATTTTCTCATATTTTTATAAATTTTACTATAGACAAATAGTCTAAATAGTTTGTTTAATATTTTTTTT
>CADBLY010000042.1 GCA_902795725.1 uncultured Erysipelotrichaceae bacterium | reverse complement strand
GTATACTGATAAAATTAAAAAATTATGAGAAAATTTCATTAGTAATGGATGTGAGTATAATGGGTAGTAAAAAGTATAAAGAATATGATAATTTTATTAATAAGCTTAAACAATACCGTAAAGATAAAAATCTAACACAGGAACAATTGGCTGAAAAAGCTTCATGTTCAACATCATATATTAAAAAGATGGAATCAAGTAAGGAATTTAAAAATGTAACTTTAGGTATGATTGTACAACTATGTGATGCATTAGATATTGAAGTTGCTGAAATGTTTAAACATGATTAAGAACCGATTAGGTTCTTTTAAAAATATTTCAATTTGCAAAATATGATAATTAGTATTATAATATGCATTATTAAAGACGTGGGGGATATAAGTGATTATAATTACAATAATATTGGCCTGGTGGTTTGCACTATGCGATATGGCTAAAAAGCAAAAATAATATAAAGATTATAGTAAAAGAAGTAGAATCATTCATCTACTTCTTCTTTTCTTTTACTGGATAAAAAAGTTACATTATCAGCAATTACTTCGGTACAATTATAGAAATTATCACTACCATCTTCAACAGTTCGGGTAGTGATTCTTCCACTTACACCTACTAAATCACCTTTTTTGCAATATCTAGTTGTTCGTTCTGCTACACCTTTCCATAAGACACAAGATATAAAGTCTGTATCATATTCGCCTTTTTGATTTCTAAAATTTCGTGATACAGCTAGAGTGATGTTAGATACCTTGGTGCCATTACTGGTTTCATTTAGCTGTGGTTCTTGAACGATTCGACCAACTAAGACTGCTTTATTAAGCACTAAATTACCTCCTTTCATCCCCATATTAGCATTTACAAATATTCATGTCAAAAAGCAGTTTTTGTTGAATTACATAGTGTTTTTGAACAAAAAATAAAAAACTGGATATCAGTTTTTTATATTGTGAATTTAATTATATTTCAATAATTTAAATTTAGTAAATCTATTTACAAATTATAGAAATTTCATATTTTTCTATTTTTTTATTCTTTATTGTTGCTTTTACTTTAGTATCATCACTACACTTTTTTAATTTAGATAAATCTATTTTAGAGTTCTTTAATTCTCGTAAATCACCTAGAGAAATTTCTAATACATTTAAGCCATCTACCTTATTTTTAATATATTGTGTATAGTAGATGTTTGTTGCTTTTTCTAATTCCTTATTGAATTTTTCTTTATTAGTACATCCTGTTAATAGGATTATCATAATTATAATTACAAATATTTTCTTCATACTTGACTCCTTAAAAATAATTTTTTAATAATGCGTTTAATTCAACAGCATATTCCATAGGTAATTCTTCTCTAAATCTTTCAATAAATCCCATAATAATTAATTCTTTGGCTTTTTCTTCAGATATTCCTCTAGTCATTAAATAAAATAATTTATCTTCACTTATTTTAGATACTGTTGCTTCATGATTTATGTTAGATGATCCATTTGAAACAATGTTTTTAGGAATAGTATCGCTTTTAGATTTACTATCAATTATAATTGTATCACATTTAACTTTGGCTTCAGAATTAATGGCATTTTCACATATATTTACAGTGCCACGATACGTTGCTTCTCCACCACCTACAGCAATACTCTTACTTATAATATCACTTTTAGTATGTGGGGCGAGATGAATCATTTTGGCTCCAGCGTCTTGAATTTGTCCTTCTTTAGCAACTGCAATGGATATACATCTTCCTTGAGCATTTTCACCATTTAATATACAAGCAGGATATTTCATATTAGTTTTAGATCCAATATTTCCATCTATCCATTCCATTAATCCGCCACTTTCTACAATAGCTCTTTTAGTGACTAAATTATATATATTACTGGCCCAGTTTTGAATAGTTGTATATCTACATTTGGCACCTTTTTTTACATATATCTCAACAACAGCAGCATGTAGTGAATCTGTAGTATATGTTGGAGCAGTACAACCTTCCATATAGTGTAGTTCTGATCCTTCATCAACAATAATTATGGTTCTTTCAAATTGTCCCATATTTTTACTATTAATGCGAAAATAACTTTGTAGTGGTCGATCAAGATGAGTATGTGGTGGGATATAAATAAAGGTTCCACCACTCCATACTGCACCATTTAGTGCGGTATATTTATTTTCATCGTATTTAACTAATTTATTAAAGTATTCTTGGAAAAGATCAGGATATTTTTTTAAAGCTGTATCGGTGTCACAGAAGATAATATTTTTTTCTTCTAATTCTTTAAGCATATTATGATATACTACTTCACTTTCGTATTGAGCACCTACACCAGCTAAGTATTTTTTTTCAGCATCTGGTATACCTAATTTATCAAATGTATCTTTAACTTCCTTTGGGACATCATCCCAGCTATTTTCTACCTTTTCGGTTACTTTTTTATAATATGTTATATCATCAAAATCGATATCAAGATATGGACCGAATAGTGGATTAGCTAGTTGTTCAAACTTTTCGTATGACTTTAGTCTAAAATTAGTCATCCACTTAGGTTCACCTTTTTGTTTAGATATATCACGTACAATTTTTTTATTAATTCCTTTCACTAAAATCACCGTCCTATATAATCATACGAACAAAAGTCAAAATTTAGATTGACTAAAGTTCTGTTAATCTTTTCATATAAATGTTTTTTTATATCATTTAAAGTCATCTTCTATATTAAAGATTATCATTAGGAAATAATCTGAATACATAAGCTATATTTATTTAAGATATCATGTCAACATATATAGATAGTATAGCATACATACAAATGCTTTTCAACGATATTTTTATAAAATATTAAGCTCTTTTCTAATGTATAAAAGTGATTTAAATTAGTAAATATATCTACTGATTTAAATCACTTTTTTTACATTATATAACTTAAATAATTAAATTGTGTGAGCAGTAATATAATAGCAGCAACAGATAAGTATGGTCCAAATGGTACTTCATGATTTGTATTTTTCTTTAACATAATCAATGATATTGGAAGTCCTATTATCGATGCTAAAAAGATTGATATTATAGAGTTTAATAGTCCCAATATTAATCCAAAGGTAAACATTAACTTAATGTCTCCACCACCCATTGATTCTCTTTTAAAAATGAAATCACCTATTATTTTAATGAACCACATTATGAAGAAGGATAACAATCCATATACGATTGATATAAAAGTTTCTTTTGGACCATATTTAATAAATAACTCTATTATTAATACAATATTACCAATTATTAATATCTCATCAGGTATAATCATGTAATTATAGTCACTAATGATAACAATTAACAATAGTGATATAAAGGTTATAGCAATAATCAGTTTTAATGATATTCCAAACACCAGAAATGATATCATAAATAATATACCGCTCATAATTTCAAATAATGGATGAATTATACTTATCTTTTTGTGACATTTACTGCACTTTCCTTTTAAAAAGATATAGGAAAAAATTGGAATTAATTCATGAAAAGATAGAATATGGCCACAATTAGTACAGTGTGATCTTGGTGTAATAATTGATTCATGTTTAGGCAGTCTTTCTCCTACAACATTATAAAATGATCCTAAACAACTACCTAATATAAAGAACACAACTGCATAATATATAGTCACTCTATCCCTCCAAATTTTGAACTGTTTCGTACATACTAAACATTGGAACAACAATCGCAAGTAGGATAATTCCTACACCAAATGTTAGTAAAACAATTATTATCGGTTCTAATAATGATTTTACACGTGTAACAGCATTCCTATGTAATTCCTGGTAATAAGATGAAACTTTTTCCATCATTTCAGCTAATTGTCCAGTTTTCTCACCAGTTACAATCATCTCATAAGCAGGAATTGGGAATGCCCAATGATCTTGAAAGGCTGATGATATTTTATCGCCACGAGTTAAATTAGTTATAGTTTCAAGAATCATATCGTGGTATATTTCGTTATTAGAAATTTTATTTAGTATTTCCATACTTTCAGTTATAAAAACGTTATGTTTTAGAAGTGATGCAAATGTTTTAGAGAAAATAGCTACTTCATTATAAATAATAATATTTCCGATGACAGGCATTTTCATTGCCACATATTGCATCCATTTTCTTGCTACTTTTACTTTACGATATAAATATATAATAGAAGATAATATAATAATTATAATTAATAATATGTATATTAGATTATCAGATAGGAAGTGGCTAACGTTAATTACTATTTGGGTAAATTTTGGTATTTTGGCATCTTCCATACTATTATATATTTGAACAAATTTAGGCACTACATAAATCATAACAAATCCTATCACACCAATAGTAAAAGCAAGTACCATTGTTGGATATGTTAGTGCGCTTATCATTTGTCTTCTTGTTTCTTCAATTTCTGTAAAATACTCAGCCATATCATCTAATACCTCTGGTAATTCACCGGTTAATTCGGCTGAATTTACCATGTTGATAAGAATCATTGGGAAAGCATTTTTTTGATGTGACATTGCTGAACTTAAACTTTCACCTAACATTAATTCATATTTAACGTTACGGAATACTTTTTTGATGTTTTTATTTTTCATTTGTTTAACTAGTATTCCCATGGCATCTGCTAAAGCAATACCAGATTTTAAATAAGTTGATAGTTGTGTGATTAAAAATATTAAATCTTTATTCTTAATTTTTCTTACTTTAGCATTGGATGTTATACTATATTTTAATAAATCTATTTTATATACCAATAAATCTTCTTCTGATAGAAAATTAATAACATCAGATTTGGTATATGCATCAAATAAACCTTTAACAATTTTGCCATCAGTCATAATAGCTTCGTACTTCCAAGTAAGTTTCTTATCTCTTAATCTTTCTGTTTTTCCTTCTTGCTTCATTTCTTCTATTAAAGCTTGAGCTTGAGCAATCTTGGCCGCACTTACTTTATGATGACCTTTTTTCTTTCTCGTATTAGCAAGACGATTATTTAATTCAGAAACAGTTTCTTCTGTCAGTAAATTATTATTGTCATTTTCAACTTGTTTTGGCGTATTATCTATTATTGCAGGTTCACTAATTTTTTGTCCTGTAATATCGTGTAGATTCTCCTTTAGGTTATTTAATTCATTTGAATCAACATCTATTTGTTCGGGTTTAAATAAATTCTTTAATATCTTAAAAGGCAAATATACGATATAACAAGCATAAATAAAGGCATAAAATAATGGATTATTTATATTATTATTTTCTTTATTCATACATGCACCTCTTTATTCTTACATAACATAATTATATCATAAATTTACAATTATAGAAAACAATTTTTACATTTTTCATATAATATTTTAGATAGTTTACATAGGAGGTTGACATGAATTACTATAATCCTTATTTTTATACGATGCCTACAATGAATACGGCTTCTAGAGTAGGTTTATTATCAAGGTTGTTTGGTGGAAGAAATATTACGTTTGGGTCCATTCTTTCTGGAACACAAAAAACATTAAATGTTGTGAATCAAACTATCCCACTTGTTAAACAAGTCCATCCGATGGTTAAAAACGCTAAAACCATGTTCAAAGTTATGAGTGAATTCAAAAAAACGGATAACAAAAACAAGATAGTTTCTTCTTCTAAAAATACTAACTCACAAAGTAATAGTAATGACGATAATATTAATTATTATAATCAAGGTCCTACATTTTTTGTTTAGTACATATTATCTTAATCCAACAATATAATCGACTTCTTGGTCGGTTAATTCTTTTATTTTCTTTTTATAGTTAATATAATATTACAATAATTCATCTCTTTTAATAATAAACATCTTTTTGCTAATGTAAAAAGCATAAAATACTTGATCTAATTCAAGTCTTTTTTTCTTTAATATATTAATTATCCAATCATAATCTTTATTTAATTCTTTTAAAACGTCTTTATCTATTACTCCATCTAGGATAACTGGTAATGGATAATCAGCATCATCTTGAAATACTGATAAGTTACCATTGTTTTCTAAGACTGCATATTTTACTTTATTAATACTTTTCACACCTTGTAATCTTAACTGACTGATTAAATCGTCTAAACTATAACGTAGTTTAGACATTTCAGTAAAGTTTAGACGTCCATTTTTGATAATTACTGCTGGCTTACCATCAATTATATCTCTTATTTTTTCACTTTTTAAAGTTATATAACTGATAAATATTTGAACTCCAACTAATACCATAATTGGTACAACAGACATTAATATAGAATTTTCTTTCCCTTCTATTGATAGTGCGACTAATTCAGCAATTAATATAGAGACTATCAAGTCAATAATACTTAATTGTCCTACTTCTTTTTTTCCCATTAATCTATAAGCAAAGATAATAAAAAAATACATAAATAAGGTTCGAAGAATTATTCCTAAAAACATTTTATCACCTAATATATTTTGTATTTAGTTCTATTTTTTTATACAATTACATATTGTTTTATAGGTGAGAAAATGAAATATTTAAAAATATTTAGTCGTTCTTTACTATATATTTCTGTTTCAATTCTGTTATTCACAATGATAATTACGATATTAAGTTATTTTAATATTATTTCGGAGAAAACAAGTAATT
>CADBLY010000041.1 GCA_902795725.1 uncultured Erysipelotrichaceae bacterium | reverse complement strand
GGGGGGGGGGCAACTTTAGTTGCCGACACCCCAAGTTATGGTCGTATATAAAAAGTAATGTCAAAGCGTTTTTTATAACGGGTGCGATAACATTTGTAGTAACAGCATCAGCAACAACAGTAAAGATATTACATAGTAGACAGGTTAGGTATAAGAATGATAAGAGCGTGGAGCAGGCAATAAATGAGTTGTATGAGAAAGCTGATGAGTTAGGATTAATTGCAGGATGTAAGGGATGCACAAAGTTGGAGTATTTAGAAAGCACAGGAACACAGTATATAGATACTGAATATAAACCAAATCAAACTACAAAAGTAGAAGTGGACGGCAATTTTACACGAAGTACAGGAGCATCTATTTTGGGTGCAAATCCGTATTTTGTTATTACAAGCCGGAGAGGGCCGTCAAATTATACATTTAGATATAATAATACAATGGGTGAAACAAACTTTAATGTATTAAATAGAGTAACTATCACTTTAGATAAAACAGGTTCATATATAAATGGCAGTTTAATTAATACTTTTTCTGAAACATCATTTGAATCTCCAAATAGTATTTTATTGTTTGCAAGAAGTAGTTATGATGGAGGAGTTGAAGAAAGATCAAATTCACGAATTTATTCTTGTAAGATATGGGATGATGGAATACTAGTTCGTGATTTTATTCCAGTTTTAGAATCTAATAATAAACCATGTATGTTCGATAAAGTTAATAAAAAGTGCTATTATAGTAAAGTTAATAATGATTTTGAATTTCCGGTTCCAAATTCAGTTCTAAATAAAGATATTGAGCTTAAATATATTGAAACAACAGGGACACAGTATATAGCTACAGATTATGTATTTAAAAATAAACCTAAAGTGATTGGGGAAATCATGATAACATCTGATTCAGATTTGGATATAATGGGAAATGCCAAAAAACAAGTGGGGAATTTTATTATTGATTTTCTCAGATCGACTTTATTTTATAGATATTCTTCAACCTCATCTACAAATTTTAATACTGGTATTATCGTAGGAAATTGGTATAATTTTGAGTTTTCCGATAAAGTAATAGTTGATGGAGTAGAAAAAGGTTCGATATCTACCTATGATTTTTCTAATAACGATCAAATTTTTTTGATCGGTAGAGGGAGAAATTTTGGTCATGCTAGATTTAAAGAGATAAAGATGTATGATGGTGATACATTAGTTAGAGATTTAGTACCTTATTATAAAAAAAGTATTGACAAAATAGGTATGCTTGATAAAGTAAATAATGTTTTCTATGAAAATGAAGGTACAGGAGAGTTCTTGTTTGGATTGTAAATTGGAAAATAGAATGTAATAAATTACAAAAATAAAATATAGATCGTATGATCCATATTTTATTGTACAATTATATCAGTTATCTTTATTATAGTGCTACATAATGTAGTCTTTGTTTAATCAATTTTTACGTCTTATTTACGTCTTAAAATTATGGGCTTTATTATTTATTATAATCCATATAAAATCACAAACCATTGGATTACAACGGATAATTACATATAAGTAGTTATAAAAACACACAATGAAATTTCTCTCCGTCGCTACCAGTGTGTATTTAACCGCAGAATCCTGCGGTTTTATTTTTTTTACATCTTGTTATTACATCTTGTTATTACATCTTTTTTTTGGGCTTTTTTAAAAATTGGTTATAAATTATCTAGTAAATCTAAGGGTTTTAGATTGTGGTAGCGAAGGAGTTGAAAAAAATATAGTTTTATGATATTATGTATGTAGATGAAGGAAACTTCATATAATAAAAAAGGATACGTTTGATTGTGAGAATCAGACGTAATCCCTTATAGGATAGCATCTGAAATCAACTAAGTTGAAATCAGATGTTTTTATTTTCTATCTAAAAAATAAAATATACATAAGTATAAATATTATTATAAATAGAAGGAGTATAATGAAAAATAGAGATTTTTCTCTTTTAGTCATAATACCACCTCCCTTCTATATTGAAGGGAAAACACCTGATATATTTCAAACGTATCCATAAACATTATACCAAACAACTGTACTATATACAATAGTAATTATATATTTTTTTATTTTGATAAAAATTCTAAAATATATCTTTAATTAAAAAGTCAAATGTAACTTTTGATATGTATAAACTATAGAGTTAATACAATTACAATACATGTAGTAAAAAATATTGAAATATGGTATACTATTAATAATTAAGAGGTGACTTAAATGTTAGAAAATAAACTTGGAATTACAAATGAAGTTGAACTTTCAAAAGAAGAAGAAAGAATAACTAAATTAAAAGCTTTAGAACTATTTGATACTAAAAAGATAAATGAATTTGAGTTAGGAACTTTTAAAGGACTAGCGGACATTCATAGATATTTATTTAGTGATGTTTATAATTTTGCTGGCCAAATGAGGGATGTTAATATTGCTAAAGGTAATTTTAGATTTGCACCTGTAATATATTTGGAAGATGCATTAAAGAAAATAGACAATATGCCGCAAGATAATTTTGATAATATTATAAAAAAATATGTTGAAATGAATGTCGCACATCCATTTAGAGAAGGAAATGGTAGAAGCACAAGATTGTGGCTTGACATGATATTAAAAAAAGAATTAGGAAAAGTAGTTGATTGGAGTAAAGTAGATAAAGAAGAATATTTACTTGCTATGGAAAGAAGTACAATAAAGGATACTGAAATTAGTAATCTACTTTCTAATGCACTTACTGATAAAATAAATGATCGAGATGTATATATGAAAGGTATAGATATAAGTTATAAGTATGAAGGATATAATACTTATACAATGAAAGAGTTAGATATTAATTAAAATAGATTTACTTTAATACGAATATATGTTACAATTAATCTGTAATAAAGAATATGGGTGATAGTTAGTGAAAACGAAAAAGAATAAAAAATCGCAAACAAATGTTCTGGGGGGGGGG
>CADBLY010000040.1 GCA_902795725.1 uncultured Erysipelotrichaceae bacterium | reverse complement strand
TGGTGAAGTTAATGATACTTCATAATCTTGTATCTGTGTTGGATTATTACTATTTATAGTCGGTTGATGATTATTTAATACCTTAGCAGTCCCACTTGTTGTAATATTAGAGACATTTTCAAAATGAATATCCCATGCTGAATCTCTTCCTACTGCTGTTCCATTAATAGTTAATTGCCCTGTAAACGCTGCATATGCAAGCGCGATTACAATTACAGAACATAATATCATCATCCCAGCAAAAATTACACTAAAACTTTTTCTTTTATACATAATACATCCTCTTTTCTAACAAACTATTTTATTACTTTCAAATACATTTTACTAAAAAAAACGCAACCCATTTTAAAAATTTGTTACGTATTTTTTCATTTAATTACCTTTAATGTCTAAATTGATTATTACCTGGAAATTTTAAATGATTTTGTGGTAAAGGATTATTAGATAGATTATTCATAGCTTTAATATTTTCTTGTGTATTTGATAAATTATTATCTTGTTTTGTCTTTTCTTCTTTATTCAGAGCATCAGCTTGTGATTTAATATAATTTAAACGGCTATTTAAATTTCTTTGAATTACTGATTGCCTTTCTTGATAACCATTTCCACTAAAATTATTCATTTAACCACTGTCCTTTATCTATACAATAAGCTTCATATGTACATAAACCTTGCTTAAATATATATTGATATTTTTTAGTATTTAAGTTTTCTAATTTAGTATTTAAATCATCTAAATTAGTATATTTTCCTTTGTTTAAAGGTGTATTAAAAGTAGGATCTTGATAAATAATATATTCCCCATTTTCTATCTTAGCAAAAGCAACTTTAGCTGTTATATAAAGTGTTTTATTGTCATCCTTACCTTCCACACTAACAAGTTTTTGTAAATCATAATATAATACACTACTATTAGTATCACAATTTCCATTATAATTATAACTATCTACACCATCATACTTCCATAAACCAGCATATTCAGTATCAGATACATTAAAATCAGTAAAGTTATAACTAACACTTTTACTTATAGTATTTTTAATTCTAAAATCTAAATACTTAGAACTAAATGTTTTACCTACAGATGCACAACCTTGCATATTAGAATCAGTTAAATATCCATACTCATTATATATCTGTTTAAAAGCAAAAGATAATATATCATTATTAGACAAGTTATTTACCGTAAATATATTATTATTAAAATAAGTATTAGCAGAATATATATCACTATTTAAATTAGGAAATACTAAATTTTTTACTATATCACTTTCTAAAGTGATCTTATCTATTTTCTTTTTACTTTCTGTTTGTTTTGTTCCAGTAACCTTTTTATAAGATATGCTACTTAATTTATATAAATTTGGTAATAAATAAATTAATAATCCTACCAGTAAACTTACAACAACGACCAATGTAATACCACTTTTCTTCACACAATCACTCCCTTTTTATACAATTGATTTTCTAATATAATAACCTATATCATTTAATAGATAAATGTTAAACTCATCACTATTTAATACATGAATAAAACCTAATCCTGGTATAACTATATCGCTATCATCATCAACGTTAATATGATGCTTTACTAAATTATCCATCCTTATATCTTTATAATATCTATTAATACTTAAACTATTTGATATATACAAAACTATATTATTGTTATTTATACATTCAATTCCAAATATATCTTCTATTTTAATAAATTGTTTTGTTTTAATTTGATATGAAATAGGTTTAATCTTATTATTTGGTATAATCTTTTTTAATAATTTACTATCTACATAATTAATTAAAGAATCAAAACTTATAATACCAGGTGTGTCTATGAGTGTAATATCATTTAATTTTATCTCAATAGTATTAAGAGTAGTTGATGGTAAATTACTAGTTGTAATAGTAGTATCACTATCTGAATAATTATATATTAGTTTATTAATAATACTTGACTTACCAGCATTAGTAGGTCCAACCAAATATACTTTATTAGTATTATTATACTTTTTTATCATATCATAAAGCTGATCGATGTGATAATTCTTTTTTGAACTAATTATAATTGTATCGATAATATTTAAACTATAATTATCTTTAAAATAACCAATAAATTTTTCTTCATAATCAGTTGGTATTAAATCAAACTTAGTTAAAACTAATATAACTTGATTATTAAGATGTTTTATAATAGTTTTTAAATTACTAGGTATATCAAATAAATCAATTATTAGAAGCGTTAAAGAATTATCAATACCATCCAATATTTTATAGTACTCATCATTATCTTTAGTAACTGTTTTATATTCATTATAATTTCTTATTCTAAAACATCTTTCACATAATTTATTATCTAAACAAGTTGTATATCCAATATTATTTTTATCAATAGATAATTCTACTCCACATCCTATACACTTAGACATAATACCTACCCTTAGTAAATAAATTATTATCTCGCAATCTTTTTTGAATTTTTCTTTCTTTTCTACGTCTTAAATAAGCTAAAGGATATTCTCTTTTACCTAACTGATCAATTAAAATAGTAGTAATACCTAATCTATTCCCACAAACTATATCATCCATCATTGAATCCCCAATCATGGCAATTTCCGATTGATTATATTTAGAATTATTTATATATTCTTCAATAGGTAATCCTTTAGGTTTTTTTACATGTGATAAATATTTTATACCCAAAGTATCAGCAAAATTCTTAACTCTTTGTTTCACACTATTACTTGCAATAATTACTTCAAAACTTTTATTTAATTTTTTAAATAATTTAATAGCTTCTTCACTTGGTGACCATTCATTTATTAAAGCAATAGTATTATCTAAATCAAAGATAAGAAGTTTTATTCCCCTAGAAGCTAAATTTTTATATTTTATATTATAAATATCTTTTTGATATATATCTGGTACATATTTTTCCATAAGTTGTCTCACATCCTTTATTAATTTTACCATGATAAGAAAGAAAAAGTAAATATATTTTAAAATAATTTTTAAAAGAAAACATATCATTTAATATGAGAACAATAATTCATGATTTAAATGAAAATAATTTAAAAAAACTAAAATTTAATAAAAATGACAAAATAATAAATGCATTAGAATGTGAAAATCATTGTATAGGTTGTTTTTCTTGTTGGACTAAACACCCAACTAAATGTATTTATCAAGATAATTTTTCCAATATAGCAAGTTATATAAAAGATTCAAATGAATTTATTATTATTACTGATAACAAATTTGGATGTTTCAGTAGTAGTGTAAAGAAAGTATTAGAAAGATGTATTGGCTATGTATTACCTTACTTTACTATAAGAGATAATATGATTCATCATAAATTAAGATATAATAAACAATTATCATTAAAAGTATATGTATACGGTAATATAAATAAAGAAGAAATTATGAGTTTTAACGCACTAACACGTGCAGTTAGTATAAATATAGGTACAACTAAATATAAAGCATATTTTATTAATAATATTAAGGAGATAGACAATGTATACATTAATTGATGGTAGTCCTAAAAAACAACAAAGTAATTCTAAATATTTTTTAGAATATATAAGTAAACATCTAGATGAATATCATATATATAATATCAATAATAACTATAAACTAATATTAGATAACATCAAACAATCTGATACCATTGTTTTAGCCCATCCACTTTATGTTGATAGCCCTAATTATTCTACCCTATCTTTATTAGAATATTTATATAATAATAAAGATAGAGTAGCTAATAAAAATTTTTATGTTATTATTAATTGTGGCTTTAGAGAAGGAGAGCACAATTTAACTGCCCTATCTATTATTAAAAATTGGTGCACCAAATCTAATGTAAATTATATGGGTAGCCTATTAATTGGAGCCGGAGAAATAGTTGGTAAACCAAAATATAAACTAATATGTAAAAAAGCTTTAAACAATTTAAAACTTTTTAGTAATTGTATAAAAAACAAAGAATTGTCTAAAGATATTATTACTACCATGGATTTATTAAATAATAAAATATATTGTAAACTAGCCAATAAATCATGGAATAAAAAAATTAAAAGAAATAAGAAGTAACTACTCATTACTTCCCTTAACAATATCTAAATATTTATTTTCTATACTCTTATAATCAGGTAATACATCATCATCTAAATTACTAAAAGGTATTACTTTATAATTTCTGTCACTACTATTAGAATATGTATATAATAATTGATAATTAATATTTTCAAAAACAACTTTATCTTTAACTACAATATCCATACCAACCATTAAACCAATTATTTTATCAAGTCCTAATGGTTTTTGACCAGATATAAAATTACCCAAAGAATAAACAACTAAAGTATCATTAACATATTCAACCGGTTGAATAACATGTGGATGAGTACCAATAATTAAATTAACTCCCAAACTAGAAAGATATTCAGCAATATCTTTTTCTTCTTGAACTGGCACATGAGTATATTCATCACCCCAGTGCATAGAAACAATAATAACATCTACTTTATCTTTAATCTTATTAACATCTTCTTTAACTTTATCTTTATCATAAACATTTAATAAATATTCTTTATTCTGTGGTGTAGATAAACCATTAGTTACAGTTGTATATGCAATATATCCAAATTTAATACCATTTTGTTCATATACCTTAATATCATCTCTATCTTCTACATTTAAATTAGTACCAGACATAATAATATTTTTATTTTTCCAATATTCCGTCGAATATAAAATACCTTCTTCTCCCATATCTAAGGAATGATTATTAGCTAAACTAACCATATTAAAACCAACATTTAACATGGCATCCCCTATTTCATCTGGAGAATTAAAACGTGGATAATGAGAAACACCCAAATTCTTCCCACCAATTATACTTTCTTGATTAAAATATTTTAAATCATAATCTTTAATTAAAGGTTCTATATCAGATACCATATCACTAAAATCATAAGTATCACTACCAGTTTTAGCATCCATATAGAGTGCTCCATGAATTAAACAATCACCAACAGCTACTAAAGACATTTTCTTTTCCTTAACCGTTTCTTTATTTTCAACTTTAATCATTTTCTCATGCTTTTTAACTTCCCCATCATTACGATTAAACATTAAAAGTCCTAAAACACTTAATATACATACAATAATTATAAACAACAATATCTTTTTCATATCTTCTCCAAACTTGTTTTAATTATATAGTAATTTTTTTATTATTACAATATATCTTATTGAATATTTTTAAAAAAAGCGATATAATTGTATTCGCGCTCAATACGACGTATTAGTTGGGGTGAATTATGAAAAAAAGAAACAATAACAATTTATCAGATTTATATAAAAATGCATTCAATATGATGATTACAGCCTTTCAAACCGATAATATCTATGATTCATTATATTTAACCTTATATGAAACTAAAAATTATATAAGTGCTGAAAGTATTATTCTATATAAATTAGATAGTAATAATACTTTAAAACATTTTTTAAGCACTGAATATAACAATGAATTAATTAACAACATTATTAGCAATCATAAAAAACAAATAATAAATAAAAAACATTATATATCAACCAGTATAAATGACAATAATGTTATTTTTATCCCTATTGAATTAAATAAAAACAGTAAATATATCTTACTAATAATAAATAATTATATTAAAGACAATAAAACATGTAAAAAAATAATAAAAGTATATACTAAAACATTTGAAACAATATTAAGGAAAATGGAATCACTATATCAATTAAAAAAGCAAATAGAAATTGACTATCTAACCCAATTTGGAAATAGAGTATCATATGAAAAAGAATTAACCAATATTATTAATTCTAATAAAAGCAACTTTATTTATACCTTAATTGATCTATTTAGATTAAAATATGTTAATGATAATATAAACCATGCAGCTGGTGATGAATATATAAAACAAGTTGCCACATTACTTAGTAAATATTTTCCAAAGTATCAAACTAAACTACTAAATGATAATAAAAACATTGGAATAAATACAGGTAATTATCTATATAGAATAGGTGGAGATGAATTTGTCTTAATAACAATGTACACAAGCAAACGAGAAGTAATCAATAACCTAGAAAAATTAAAAAAAGAGCTACTAAAACTAAACCTAGATAAAAGTTCTAACCCAACGTTGTGTGTGAATTATGGTATAGTAGAAAAAAAGAAACAAACATCATTAGAAGAATTATATAAAGAAGCTGATATCTATTTAGCAAATGACAAGCAAAAAATGTATCGCAAATTAAATATTGATCGAAGAACATAAATTAATCAATTCAAATTTGTTATAAAAGAACATCAATTAGTAAATTGATGTATTTTTTATATATTAGGAAAGTTCTTGGTATTTTGTGTAGTAAAACTATCTCCAAACGTATGTATATACAATATACTATTTGTATATATAGGCGGTGATATCTTGAAAATAAATAGAGCATATGTATTTAGAATGTATCCTAATAATCAACAAAAAGAATTAATAGAAAAGAACCTTGGAATCAGCAGATTTATCTATAACTATTTTCAATGCCTAAATAATAATTATATGAATAAATATGATTATATAAAACAATTGCCTAAGTTAAAAGAAATACCGATAAGAGGATATCGTGATC
>CADBLY010000039.1 GCA_902795725.1 uncultured Erysipelotrichaceae bacterium | reverse complement strand
TGGTGAAGTTAATGATACTTCATAATCTTGTATCTGTGTTGGATTATTACTATTTATAGTCGGTTGATGATTATTTAATACCTTAGCTGTCCCACTTGTTGTAATATTAGAGACATTTTCAAAATGAATATCCCATGCTGAATCTCTTCCTACTGCTGTTTCATTAATAGTTAATTGCTCTGTAAACGCTGCATATACTAACCCACAAACTATTAATATACATAGGATTATAAGGACACCAGTAATTTATTTAACATCTTTTTTTGTCATATATATACATCATTTCTAATTTGTTTTCCCATACCTTAATAACACTATAACACAAAATTTCCATAAGAAAACATGCAAATTAAATAACTATACTAAATCTATCGTTTAAACTTTCTTATTTTAATCATTAAGATAAGCATAAATAACATTAACATTAAACTTGATATAGTTAATATAATAATAGTTATTAAATACTTATTATTCAAAACAGCAAGTGCACTTATTTCTCTATCATTATATCTTTGGATAGTATTTTGTTTTAAATCAATACTATACCATCCTTTTTTACCATCATTTAAATTCATTCCATATATTAATGCATAATCATCTTTTTTATGCTTTTTTAATACTTCTATTTTTTCATCATTTACTCTAACTTGATACTTTTTATATCCTGTAAGTTTTTTATTATTCTTAATATACTGAATTTTAATTGCATCAAAGCCTAACTCTTTATATAAAGTATATTTACCATTAGATGGATTATAAATATAAAGTTTAATATTACCTTTATTGTCTTTTAATCCTACTAAAATATATCCTGTTACTTCATTAGTTAGCGCTGGCACTTCTACACCATCTATTAAAACAGTTGTTTCACTATAATTATCAGGAGCATTTAATAAATCTTTATTTTTTAAAACAGTATATTTCTTTTTACCAATTTTAACATTAATTGGATTAGCATCTTCAACCTCTGCTATAATTTTATAAACTTTTTCATTACCGTTTTCAGCAACAACCGTAATTAAAATTGTATTAGTACCTAAAGACACTGCTACTTCTCCATCACCTTTAATAGTAGCATCATCATCTTCTGAAACTGCTTTAATATTAATACTTGTTATAGAACTATCAAGTGATACTTTATATTCCAAAGTATCTTTATCAAAAACTGGATCTAACTCTTGCCCTGAAATAGACAAACTTTTTAAATTATTATTAGAACTATAAGTTTTATTAATATCAATGGATTCTTTAGTTCCACTTTCTAAAACGGTAATGGTAACTGAACGAGAACCAGTATAGCTTTCTCCAGAATCAAAATCAGCAACATCAACAGGAGTAACAGTGATAGTAGCTTTACCTGTTTTTTTAGCAGAGAAAGTTACAGTTTGACTACTTTCCCAAAAATCTTCCGCACTTCCAGATAATATAGAATTATCAGAAGATGTCACTCTAAATCTACCAGCTAAACCTGATATATTTATTTTAACAGATACTGCTTGACCTACTTTAACAGATGTATTAGCTGAAACAGAAAGTGTCCCAGCTTTAACAATATTTAAACCAAAAATATAAGTAAATACAAATAACAGTATAAATAATAATCTTTTCATTTTACCTCCTATTGATTAATGGTTGTTCTTCCCATAATATAATTCTTAATTTTAACATAATCTACAGCATTTACTTTACCATCTTTATTAGCATCAGCAGCTTCACGATAAGAATTATTTAAACTAACACGACCCATGATATAATTTTTAATTTTAACATAATCTACAGCATTAATTCTACCATCACCACTAACATCACCATAAATAACAGCTGTATAATTTTTAGATTCATTGCCAACTTTAACATTTATAATATCACCAGTTTTTAATAAACCACTATTATTACTTCCATTACTATTTTTAATAGTTATACTACTTGAAGAATAAGCACCTTTTATCTTATTTACAATAGTATTTGAATTTACATTAAGACCTAAGCCAGTAATATAACTACTTCCATTTTTAATACCAGCACTATTTAAAACACTTACAATTGATGGTATATTATTTTGTTTTGTTGTATTAGTAATATTAGTATTAGTGGTAGATGCCTGATTAGTACTTTTTTTAATAATATTAATAATATAGTTTCTAACTGCTCCATTTTGAGCTTTAACAGTTATAGTATGTACTGTAGTTGTTCCATTTAAATTAACATTACCACATCCAGATACACTAGATGTACTTTTAACAGGATTAGCCCCAATAGAAACACTATTTTTATTACTATCTGCATAATAATTATAATTAGTAGTCGCACCATCAAAAGAAGTTATCTTACTACCATTAATAGTTAATGAATTTAAATAATTATTTTGATTACCAGTATTAGGTAAAGATGTACTACTAGGCATATTATTATATACAGGTATATAGAAAACAAATGACGAATCTAAAACTTTAGAATTATAATAAGACTTATAAGTTGAATTTGCTTCATTAGTAGGAGCTTGTACATTAGTCATATATTGATGAGTATAGTTACTATATCTATCTCTAATAGAAGTATTATAGTTATATACAACATTCCATTTCTTAAAATAACTTGTATTTTGTCCTAAATTAATATAATTAGCCCCTATCCATTTAGCACCACCACGAATAGCTTTATCCATAGAATTCCATGGTCTATCATAAGTATTATAGCCTAAACCTGAACCAGCAGCCCAATATAATCCTTTATATACATTATCAGTCCCACTAGTTGCACCTATATTATATGGATTATAAATATTAGAATATGTTTTACCACCATAACTAAAAGAATTACCTGAGATAGCAGTAGTAGCTGTACTTCTTCCGCCAACTTCTTGTTTTGATAAACTAGCTAAATATACTGGACTTACACCACTATCATTAGCCGCACTTATAAAAGAATTAGCAAAATTATTTAAATAATCACCATTAAGTAATTGTTGAACTACCGATAATGTCTGTAATTTTTTTTCATAAGCTAATGCTTCATATTGAAAAACATACATATCAATTAAAGAATTTCGTGGATCCATATAGTATGCAATCGTATCCTTGTTAGCATTATACCAATTACTACCATCATATACTGTATATGTATCATTATAGTAATTATATGCTCCAGAATCAGTTGATAAATATCCTTCATTATTTGTAGATGAAGTCACTTGAATTAAACTTCTTCCTAATCCTGCTTCATTACTTACAGCTGTATTAAAATCAACATTAGTATTAATAGCTTTAAATGTCCAATTTGGATGAGCTGTTTTAAGTATCGATAACTTTGACCAATAACTCTCAGGAAAACCAGCATTTTTAAATTCATTCTTTAAATTATCATTTACACTTCCATTACTTAAATTAGCATCGCAAAAATATCCATTATAAACTACATTAGGCTTACTAGGAAATGAATAATTAACATTAACATATCTACCAGTACAGTATTTATTTCCATTTAAACTAGCTTTATTAGTAAGAACAGTAACTTGATCCCCAGTATCTAGCCAAACTACTTTTGGAACCGTTGAATTTAAACTAGTATTTTGATAAATACATTTACCGGTAGCTTTACTAGATAATTCACAAGTTGATCCATCAGTAATAACAACTGTAGCCTGATAATCTGCTTTAACTACACCATTAAAAATTAAAGTAATAAAAACGAATGTAATTATCAAGCTTAGATTTTTTAAATATCTCATCTAACCACCTACCTCTATTTAGGTACATGATAACACACTTCGACATATTTTTCAATATATGATCAAAAAAATCTGACTTCAACATAGTTGATTTCAGATGAATTCAATTAAATAATTATGTTTAATTTTCAGATCAAATATAAACTTTTTATCATTCAATATAACATTCACTATTAGTGCCATTATATTTAAATATTTAATAAATTGGATGAAGTCTCAAATTTTTTATCTCAACACTTTTAATCATTATTTTTTTACTTATAGCATTACTATTTGTAATACTAAACTAAAAGAAATCCACCTAACCTGCTAGTTAGGTGGTACCAACTTTTGACAACACCCAACATGTGATATTGAGTGTTCCTATTTATTATATGAAATATTCCTTTACTACATACATAATAACATATTATTTATCTCGTTATTTTATAGTCCATGTATTTACAATATCAGCATTACTACTATGTGGTTCTGGATTTGGAAGTGGCATTTTAACTATCATTGGAATAGTAAAAGCTTTACCAAAAGCTACCGCAGTACCCGGTTGTAAAGATTTTTGTTTTTCCATTATTTCATTACTCATATTAGGTAACATTTTCTTTATATATTCCAAGTCTCTTGGATGAGTCATTTTAAGTATTATAAAGTTTGTACACTGAGATATAACAGTTTCCGAAAGCTCAACCGGTCTTTGTGAAATCAAGTTCAATATCATCCCAAATTTTCTTCCTTCTTTAGCTATTCTCTCAAATATGTTATATCCAAGTAAGAAAACATCATTATCATTTTGTACATATCTATGTGATTCTTCTAAAACCAAATGAAATGGTATAGATGCTCTATTAGGTAATTCTTTAGTAAAATTAAATAACATTTTTGCAAAAATCTTAACAATTGTTTTGGCTAATCTATCATCTAAATCTTCTAGATTAAAATTAACAATTTGAGCTTTTTTATTATTTTTTGTAACTAATGATGCAATAAAGTTATTAAGTGTTATAAAATTTGGATAATTAAAAATTTTAGCATTTTCACTTATAGCAAGTGAATGAAGTCTAACTTTTAACATAATAGCATCATTATACATTTTATCATTTCTTAGTAATCCTTCAGAGATTAAAGTAAATTCTAAAGCTTTTTCCAAATCATCTAGCGTAAAGAAATGATCAGCCGTTGGTTCCATTTTTTCTAAATCAGGTTTAATAAAACTAGTAATATAATCAGTAATTAATACACTCTCAGCAAAAGTACCAGTATTATTAATTTCAAAACACTCTCTAAATTTACGAATATATCCTAAACCTTTTACCGGAGCATTTAAATTAAATTGATTAGTAGAACAACTCGCAACAACAGAAAAAATATCATTTCTTTTTGCTGATGCCGTTTGATTAGTATACATAATATCCATAATTGCTTTAGCTATTAAATGATTTTGATATTCAATGCTTAAATCATCTTTGGTAGAAAAAATTCTAACAAGTTTTAACATTCTTTCAATTATAGTTAGTTGTGAGTGAGATTCAGCATCTAAAAGCAAAGCAAAATCATCCACACTTAATAACCATAGTGGTATTGTTAGCTGTTGACCATCCGTTTGTCTTTTATTAGTAGTATAAAATTTAAATTGATAGTTAGAATCTACTTGATTTAATTTAGAAAAAGCTGTGTGATATTCTCCATAAGCATCAAAAATAATATAATTCGCACGATACGGTTTAAATTTAGGATTATAAAAAATACTTTGAACAAATGAAGCTACAGTATAAGATTTACCACTACCCGTATTACCAAAAATTGCTAAATGATTACTACATAATTCATTAATATCAATATAAACCGGAACATTATCATAAAGTGGACAATCACCTAATCTAAACATGCCATCCTTATCTTCCCCAGTAACAAGTTTTAATTCATCGTTATTAATTAAACGAATATTAGCAGATAAAGTTGGTTTCCTTAAAACACCACCAATAAACCTTCCATTAGCAATCTCACCTAAAAAATGTATCTTTATTAAAGATGATGAAACATCTTCTACTTCTCCTAATATTTTTTTATTATTATCTTCGAATATAACATGCATATTCATAAGATTTTGTGTGATAGGAGTACCTTGCGGTACTTCTATATGTGCGATATTATCACTAATATACACTATTTTACCAAACATATTATCAACCCTTTATATCAATTCTTTTATTTTATTTTGCTTGTCTAGATCTAATTCTTGAATTAACTTTTCAATTTTTTTACTCTTTTCAAATAAATTCAATTTATCTTCATAATAATCTAATTTTTTTAAAGATTCTTTTAAAATATTATAAATTGCACTACGTGTTACATCATAGTTAACAGATATTTCTTTCAAAGATAAGTTATTGAAGTAATAATCTTCAAAATACAGCTTTTGCTTATCAGTTAATAATTCTCCATAATAATCATAAAGTATTGTATATCTTAAATCCATAATCTACCTCACATATCTTTAAATAGACCATATATATATTTTTCAATATCAAAAACCTTTAAATCTTCCTTTTTTTCACCTAATCCAACAAATTTAACAGGTATATCAACACTTTCTTTTATAGCTAAAACAATACCACCTTTAGCTGTTCCATCAAGCTTTGTTAAAACAATACCCGATACATCAGTAATACCTTTAAAACTTTTAGCTTGACTAATACCATTTTGCCCTGTAGTAGCATCTATAACAAGCAATGTCTCATGTGGAGCATCAGGAATAATTTTTTTAACTACTCGATTTATTTTAGCAAGTTCATTCATCAAATTATCCTTATTTTGTAATCTACCTGCTGTATCAACCAAAACAACATCATATTCTTCATCTTTAGCTTTTACTAAACCATCATATATCACACTAGATGGATCACTAGATTCTTTATAGATAACTTCACTACCTGTAATATCAGCCCATTCTTTTATTTGCTCAACCGCACCAGCTCTAAAAGTATCTCCAGCTATCATCATTACCTTTTTGCCTTGCTCTTTTAATAAATAAGCAATCTTCCCAATTGTCGTAGTTTTCCCAACACCATTTACTCCAACAAATAAGATAACGGTAGGTCCATTATCGCTATAATTAATTTTATTAACTACTATTTGATTATTAACATAGATAATAAACATTTCATCAATAATTATTTCTTTTAGGTCTTCACTCGACGTAATATTCTCACTTTTAACACGTTTTTTTAATCTATCAATAAATTCCATAACAGTATTCACACCAATATCCGCCATGATTAATATTTCTTCAAGTTCATCAAAATAATCATTATTTACTTTTTTATATTTACCATTTAGTAATGATATTTTATCAGTAAAATAATTACGTGTTTTCTCTAAACCAACGTCATACTTTTCTAATTCCTCTTTTTCTTCCTTTTTAAAAATGTTTTTAAATTTACTAAAGAGTCCCATTATTCACACTTTCCTTCTCCAGGTTTCTTACCAGCTACATAGGTTTGTCCAACTAAATTACAGGATGATTTAGTCATAGAATCTTGTAAGTAACCACCAAATATTTTAACCACACTAACAACAACCACACTTATAACAGCAATTATTAGTAAATATTCTACTAAAGCTTGACCCTTATTATTTATTCTCATATTGCCCCACCTATCCTGTAACCATTTTATAATATTTAAATATTTTTGTCAATGAAAAAGACATCTAAAAGCCACTTCTTTTAAACATCTTTTCTAAATCACTTTTCGAG
>CADBLY010000038.1 GCA_902795725.1 uncultured Erysipelotrichaceae bacterium | reverse complement strand
GTTCTCTTAACGAAAAGAAAAATATTGCTTTAAAACTGCTTGAAAAAGACATGGATATTAATACTATATCTGAAATTACTGGTTTAACAAAAGAAGAAATAGAATCATTACAAAGTGAACAATAATCCTTTTTTTATGGGGAGTGTCAAATAGGCACTCTTTTTCGGTGGTTGATTTCTTGACTATAGTGCTATAGAAATATTTGATAAAATAGTTGCTTAGTTAAGATTAAAATAATTAAGAATGTGATCAGATGTTGATGATATTAATTATACAATTATATGAAGATGTATAGATGAAAGTGATAATGAATGTAAGATAGAAAAATCACACCCCATGCGATTGATTTAATAATTACTATTTGGTAAAATAATAGTAGAGAGAGTGATTCAAATGATTGAAAAAAGAATTGATGAATTAATTAAAATAATAAATAAAGCTAGTTTTGAATACTATACTAATGATAATCCTAGTATTACTGATCAAGAATATGATGATTATATGGATGAATTAATTAGACTAGAGACTAATTATCCACATTTAGTTAGAGATGATTCTCCTACACTTAAAATAGGTGGACAAGTCATTGATGATTTTAAAAAAGTAAATCATCAAATACCAATGATGAGTTTAGGAGATATATTTAATTATGATGAATTAGATGATTTTGATAATAAAATAAGAAAAGTAGTTGCTAGACCTACCTATGTGTGTGAACTTAAAATAGATGGATTATCTGTATCTTTGCTATATGAAAATGGTAAGCTCATCAGAGGTGCAACAAGAGGAGATGGAACAGTAGGAGAAGATATTACTCATAATGTTCGTACCATAAAAAATGTTCCAAAGTCTCTACCACAAGATATTGATATTGAAGTACGTGGTGAGATATATATGCCAAAATCTTCATTTGAAAAATTAAATGAAGAAAGAAGAAAAAATAAAGAAAAAGAGTTTGCTAATCCTAGAAATGCTGCAGCTGGTTCAGTGCGTAGATTAGATAGTAAAATAGCTAGAGAAAGAAATCTATCAACATTTATCTATCACTTACCTAATCCAGATAGTTTTAATTTAAATAGCCATTATGAATCATTAGAATTTATGAAAAAATTAAATTTTAATGTTAATAAAGAGATAAAAAAATGTATAAGTTTACAAGAAGTAAAAGAATATATCGACTATTGGACTATCCATAGATCTGATTTAGCTTATGAAATAGATGGTATTGTTATTAAAGTAGATAACTATCGTGATCAAAGAAAATTAGGGTATACTGCTAGGGTTCCTAAATGGGCAATTGCATATAAATTTCCAGCTGAACAAGTTTTAACCAAACTAAGAGATATTGAATTTTGTGTAGGAAGAACAGGAAAAATAACCCCACGAGCAATATTATCTCCTGTTAGAGTTGCTGGCTCAGTTGTATCCTATGCGACATTGCACAATGAAGATTATATTAAGAGTAAAGATATTAAAATAGGTGATACAGTTTCTATACGTAAAGCTGGAGACATTATTCCAGAAGTTGTAGAAGTAATTAAGGAAAGAAGAACAAAAGACGAACAAGACTTTCACAT
Organism: uncultured Erysipelotrichaceae bacterium; assembly: GCA_902795725.1. Lineage (GTDB taxonomy): Bacteria > Bacillota_I > Bacilli_A > RF39 > UBA660 > RUG12438. Next base: position 12,616 of record CADBLY010000038.1, on the reverse strand, counting down.
GATAGATGCATGTCCAATATGTGGAACTAAATTAGTAAAGAAATTAAACGAAGCTGCCTACTTTTGTCCTAATGAAAAGTGTGATGCCAGAAATATTGAAGGATTAATTCATTTTGCTAGTCGTGATGCAATGAATATTGAAGGATTTGGAGAAAGTGTAGTAGATGATTTTTATAACTCTAATTATTTAAAAACTATCCCAGATTTTTATACTTTAAAGAACTATAAAGAAGAATTAATGAATAAAGAAGGATTTGGCTTAAAGAGCATTAATAAACTCTTAGAAGCTATTGAAAACAGCAAAAAGAATTCCTTAGATAAATTAATTTTTGGTTTAGGAATAAGACATGTTGGAAATAAAACGGCTACAATATTAGCTAATGAGTTTCAAACATTAGATAATTTAAAACATGCCAGTTTTGAAGATTTAAGTAGTATTACCGATATTGGTGATAAAATAGCTAAAAGTATTATTGAATATTTTAAAAACGAAAAAATAACCGATAAACTAAAAGAACTAGGACTTAATATGAAATATGTTAAACCTATCCAAAATATAAGTAGTGATTTTCAAGATAAAACTTTTGTTTTAACCGGAACCCTACAAACCATGGGGAGAAAAGAAGCTCAAGATTTAATAACATCCCTAGGGGGTAAAAATACAAACAGTGTAAGCAAAAATACAGGAGTTGTTATTGTAGGAGAACAACCTGGAAGTAAATATGAAAAAGCCTTAAAATTAGGTATAACTATTTGGACAGAAGAAGAATTTTTAAAACATGCTAGGAGGTAACTATGTGGGAAGAATTTAAAGGAACAAAATGGAAAAAAACAATTGATGTATCAAACTTTATTGAAACTAACTATACCGAATACTTAGGAGATGAAACATTTTTAACAGGTATCAGTAAAAAAACATCAAAATTGTGGAAAAAATGTGAAGGATTAATAAAAAAAGAAACATTTAGTAATGTACTAGATATTGAGACAGAATTAATTAGTGGAATTGATAACTTTAATCCAGGATATATTGATCATAAAGAAGAAGTAATTGTTGGTATGCAAACCGATGAGCCGCTAAAAAGAAGTGTTAATCTATCATGTGGAACAAAAAAAATAAAAGAAGTTGTTGGTAAACTAGGTTTTAGATTAAACCCCGATATAATAGATAAATATAATGAATATGTTAAAACTAAAGAAGAAGCAACTATGCAATTATTTGATATTAATATAAAGAAACTAATAGATAATCATTTGTTAGAAGGTCTGCCTATTAATTATGATAGGGGAAGAATTACTGGTGATTATAGACGAGTAGCTTTATATGGAGTAGATTACTTAATAGAACAAAAAAATCAAGATATTGCTAAGTTATCACAAAATATAAATATAACAACTATTCGTTTAATTGAAGAATTAAACGATCAAGTAGACGCACTCAAACTACTAAAAAAAATGGCATCACGATATGATATTGATATATCTAAACCAGCAAGTAATGCCAAAGAAGCTATTCAATATTTATATTTAGCATATTTAGGAGTGATAAAACAAAATAATAACTATACCAATGCTCTAGGACGTAATATGACATTTATTGACATTTACATCGAAAAAGATTTAAAAAAAGGTACATTAACAGAACAACAAGCTCAAGAATTAATTGACCAATTAGTAATTAAATTAAGATTAATTAGATTTCTTCATACAGAAGATCTATCACTAGGTGATGCTAATTTCATTAATGAATGCATAGCAGGAATGTTTGATGATAATAGATCGTATGTTACCAAAACATCATATCGTTTGCTAAATTCTTTAAACAACCTAGGTGTATATCAAGAACCAAATATTATTATTTTATGGAGTAATAAATTACCAGATAATTTTAAGAACTATGTATCAAAATTATCATTAAAAACCAATTGTATTCAATTTGTTAATGATAATTTTATCCGTAAAATATTTGGAAATGATTATGCTATTACTGAATCATCTTCTCCATTAATGTTAGGACGTCAAATGCAGTTATATGGTTCTAGTATTAATTTACCAAAATTATTATTATGTTCTTTAAATGGTGGAAAAGATGAAATAACAGGTGAAGTATTAATCGATGATATAGAACAAATAGAAGGTGAATACCTAGATTATGAAACAGTTTTAAAACTATTTGAAACAGTTTTAAAAAAAGCAATAGTCTATTATGCTGATGCTTTAAATATTATTCATTATATGCATGATAAATACAATTATGAAAGTCTCGCCATGTCCTTACATAATACCCTTATAAGTAGAGTAATGGCCTTTGGTATTACAGGATTATCTGATGTAGTAGATTCCCTATCAGCTATTAAATATGGACAAGTGCGAGTAAAAAGAAATAAAGATGGTCTTACACAATCATTTGACATTGATACTGATTATCCACTATATGGTAACAATGATATTAGAGCTGATGAAATAGCTACTAAACTATTAACAAAAGTTTATCAATATTTAAAAAAGAATCAATTATATAGAAATGCAGAACCTACATTACAAATAAGTTCAAATGGATTAAATATTATTTATGGCAATAATACCGGTGAAACACCTAACAGAAGAAGAAAAGGAGTGCCTTTTACCTTTGGTTCACAACCAAGTTATAAAGTAAATAATGGATTATTAACTGCAATATCATCCATATCTAAATTACCATTTAAAGTATGTCTAGATGGTATTGCAAGCTCTTTATTTGTAAAACCAGATATCTTAGGTTCAGAACAAACAAGTAGTAGTAATTTATCACATATCTTAGATGGATACTTTAAACAAGGTGGATGCCATCTTCATCTAAATGTATTAAACAAAGAAGAATTAGAAAACTCTATGAACAATAATAAAAATTTGATTATTGGTATTGGAGGATACTTAATAGATTATTCAAAATTAACTAAGGAAAATCAAGAGTTTATATTAAATAATACTTTTTATGATAAATTGTAATTTAAAAATAGTTTAAAATAAATGATAAAGTAAAGGTAAAAAAATAAAATCCATGTTGTCAAAGAACAACATGGATTTTTATAAGAATGATAATATTATTTGAACTATCATTAGAATACTATTATGAATAAAGTGAAGTGTTATAGGAATATATATATTATCAGATTTAACTAAAGTATAAGCAAATATCCATCCAGGTATACTATAAGGAATAATATAAAGCAGTTGACCAACACTCCCCGCACTCGTTACATGCAATATTCCAAATAACAAACCAGAAATAATAATAAATAGATAATCATTTTTAATTATTTTTCTTATAGATAATCTAAATACAGATTCTTCTAGGATAGGCGCTAATACGGTAGCTGTTATAATTGTATACAAAGGAAGTTTATGGAATGTTTCAATAACTTCTTTTTCATTATTTGCAATTTTTACACCTAAGTTAGATATTATCATATTTGATATAATCATCAGACCCAAAGTTAAAAACCAATACTTTATATATTTAGAGATATAATTTACAATATTCATTTTAAAATCTATATAATTTTCTTTAAAATTATTGTGATATATTAATACTATCAAAAAGATTATTAATCCTTCATATAAAATACTAGTTATTACTTTTATATTGGTAGGTAAAGAATTAAAATTAATACCTAAAATGCTAATAACAAGAGCAAATATAAAGTTAGATAATAGATATAGTATTAGTACTGATAAACCTTTTATTATATCTTTAATATATTTATTCATACAATCACCAAATTAATTATATCAATTTTATGAAAAATTGTATACAAAAGATTAAAAATATGGTAAAATACCTACTGAGAGGAAAGAGTGGCTAAAACCACTCTTTAATTGGAGGTACATATGGATATAGAAATAATAAAAAAATTAATAGAACCTACAATAAATGATAATAATTATATCTTAGATGAAGTATTATATCTAAAAGAAGACGGAAATGATTTTTTAAGAGTAGTTATTGAGAAGAATGGTATTATTGATGTTGATGATTGTGTGATAGTTAGTAAATTAATTAATCCTATATTAGATGAAAATGAAGAGTTATTTGATAGTGCATATATTTTAGATGTATGTTCAAAGAAAGGATGTGAATAAAATGAAAAGTAGTGATTTAAAAAAGAATATTGAAATGGTTGCGAAAGAAAAAGATATAAGTGAAGATTATTTATTTGATGCAATGGAATTAGCGCTTAATAGTGCCTATAAAAAGAATTATCGTCTACCTAACTCAAGAGTAGAGATAAATAGAAATACAGGAGAAATAAAAATATTTTCTTATAGAACTGTTGTCTTAGATGAAAATCATAAAGAAAGACTAGATGAAATGGAAGTAGCTGAAGATGAAGAATTAACTAATGAACAGTTAGAAGATGAAGAATTAGAAGACTTACCAGAAGAAAAACGTTTACGACCATTTGTATACAATGATAAACTATATATTACTTTAGAAGAAGCTCGTAAGATAGTACCAGAAATAAATGTTGGTGAGACAATTGAAACAGAAGTTACTCCAGCTGATTTTGGAAGAGTTGCTGCTGCAACAGCTAAACAAGTAATGGTTCAAAAAATTAGAGAAGCTGAAAGAAGTAATATTGCATCTGAATTTGAAGATAAAGAAGGAGAATTAATCTCAGGTACTGTTGAAATGGAAGATGAAAAAAACTATTTCATCAATCTTGGAAAAACGCAAGGTCTACTTCCTAAAAAAGAAATTATACCTGGTGAGAAAATTAAGATGGGTTCTACTATTAAAGCCTATATAAGCAAAGTAGATATAAATACCAAAGGAGCCTTAATCTTACTAACTCGTAAGTTCTATGGATTTGTGACACGACTTTTTGAATTAGAAATTCCAGAAATATCTGAAGGAATTGTTATGGTATATGGCGTTGCTCGTGATGCTGGAAATAGAACTAAAATAGCTGTATACTCTGAATCTCCTAATGTTGATGCTGTTGGAGCATGTGTAGGAGAACGTGGAAGCCGTATCAATAATATTATTAAAGAATTAAATGGTGAAAAAATAGATATAGTATTGTATAGTAAAGACCCAGCTGTCTTTATCGCCAATGCTTTAAGTCCAGCAAAAGATGTAAAAGTATTTATTCTAGATGAAAAAACTAACGAAACCTTAGTTGTAGTAAATAAAGATAACTTATCATTAGCAATTGGTAAGAAAGGATCTAATATTCGTTTAGCATCCCGTTTAACACACTACAATCTTGATGTAAAAACTTATGAACAAGTTAAAGACTTAGGAATTAATATTTTAGAGGACTAATCTATGAGAAAGATTCCTATGAGAACATGTGTAGTAACACACGAAAAATTAGAAAAAAGAGATTTAATAAGAGTAGTGAGAACACCAGAAAAAGATATAATCATCGATGAAACTGGTAAAGCTAATGGTAGAGGAGCTTATCTAAAAAGAGATATTAGTGTAATAGATAAGGCTAAAAAAAGCAAAGTATTGAATAGACATTTAGAAACAGAAGTACCCGATAGTGTATTTGAAGAATTAATTAGTATAATAAACAAATAATGGAGGTGTTTTAATGACCGTTTATGAATATGCTTTAGATGTAGATAAAACAGTAAGTCAAATATTAAACAAGTGTCGTGAACTAGGAATAACTGCCCAAGATGGTGATACATACTTAGATGATGATGCTATCACCGAATTAGATATAGCCATTCAAAATGAAGAAGATACTGACGAATATGAAGATGAACTTATTGAAAAAGAAAATAGTAAAATAGAAGTAATAGAGAGTAAAACTAAACCTAAGAAAAGTATTAATCCAAATAAAAACAAAGTTGGAAAAAAAGAATTAGCTAAAAAGAAAAAAGAAATGTATAAAAATAAAAAGAAACTAATCAGTAATGCCCCTATTGAAGATAAAAATATTATTATTTATAAAGAAGGTATGACTGTTGGTAGTTTAGCTAAAGAATTAGGTGTTAAAGCATCAGAATTAATAAAAAAATTATTTACCCTAGGTACTCTTGCAACCGTAAATAATTCCCTTAATTTTGATACAGCTGAATTATTAGTTAATGAATATGATAAAAAACTTCAATTAGAACAAAAAATTGACGAAAAGAAATTTGAAGATTTTGAAATAACAGATAATGAAGAAGACTTAGAACCAAGACCACCTGTTGTAACTATTATGGGACATGTTGATCATGGTAAAACAACTCTTCTTGATACAATAAGGAAAACCAATGTTGCTTTAGGTGAAGCAGGTGGAATTACTCAAGCAATAAGTGCTTATCAAGTTAAGTGTAATGACAAACTAATAACCTTTATTGATACTCCTGGACATGCTGCTTTTACAGAAATGCGTGCTAGAGGAGCTAGTATTACTGATATTGTTATCATTATTGTTGCAGCTGATGATGGAGTAATGCCACAAACAAAAGAAGCTATTGACCATGCTAAAGCAGCTAAAGTACCTATTTTGGTTGCTATTAATAAAATAGATAAACCAGGTGCTAATATTGATAAAGTAATGAGTGAATTAGCTGAATGTGGACTAACACCAGATACTTGGGGTGGAAATACTGTATTTACAAATATTTCAGCTAAAACAGGTGAAGGAGTAGAAGAACTTCTTGAAAATATCTTACTTGTTGCTGAAATGGAAGAATACAAAGCTAACCCTAATCGTTATGCTATTGGAAGTGTAGTAGAATCAGAGTTAGATAAACATTTAGGACCAGTTGTAACTATCTTAATTCAAAATGGGACACTAAGATTAGGAGATCCGATTGTTGTTGGAACAACATTTGGTAAAATTAGAACTTTAAAAAATGATAAAGGTGAAGAAATCACGGAAGCCTTACCAAGTCAACCTGTAACCATTACTGGATTAAATGAAACACCAAGTGCTGGAGATAAATTTATGGCTTTTGAATCAGAAAAACAAGCTCGAAGTATTGGTCTTGCCCGTAAAGAAGAAGAAAGACTAAAAGCTAATGCTAAAACAAGTGTGTCTTTAGAAGATGTTTTTGCTAAAATTAAAGAAGGAACAAAGGAAATTAATGTCATTATTAAAGCGGACGTTAATGGTTCAAGTGAAGCAGTTAAAAATAGTTTAGAAAAAATTGAAGTAGATGGTGTAAAGGTTAAAGTAATTAGAAGCAGTGTTGGAGCTATTACCGAAAGTGATATTGTTTTAGCCAGTGCTTCAAACGCTATTCTTATTGGTTTTAATATTCGACCAACTAATTCCATCAGAGATTATGCTAAAGATCAAGGTATAGAAATAAGACTATATGATATCATTTATAAAGCTGTAGAAGATATGGAAGCAGCCATGAAAGGTATGCTAGATCCTGAATATGAAGAAAAAATAATTGGAAGTGCCGAAGTTAGACAATTATTTAAATTTTCAAAAGTTGGTACTATAGCTGGTTCCTATATTACCGATGGCATTATAAAATCAAATTCTAAAATCAGAGTTGTTAGAGACAGTAAAGTTATCTATGATGGAGAAATAAATTCCATCCAAAGAGAAAAAGACACTGTAAAAGAAGTAAAAAAAGGTTTAGAATGTGGAATTACTATCACTAACTATAATGATATAAAAGTAGGAGATATAATTGAAGCATACGAAATGGTTGAGGTAAAAAGATGAATAATATCAAAATAAATCGTTTAAACCATGCTTTTGTAAGAGAAATAAGCTACATTTTAGAAACCGAAATAAAAGACAAACATATTCAATTTGTAACCATAAATGAAGTTAGAATCACTAATGATTTAAGTCATGCAAAAATTTATGTAACCGTCTTAAATGATGATTATAGAATAGATACCTTAAAAGCATTAAATCAGGCCAAAGGTTTTATAAGAAAAGAATTAGCATCAAGAGTAGATATTCGTCATATTCCTGAATTAGAATTTATTTATGATGAATCAATTGAATATGGAAATAGAATTGAAGAAGAATTAAAAAAAATCAAAAAAAATAATAAAGAGTGAAGTAGTTGATATGATGAAAAAAGTTTCAATATTTTCTAAATTGAGAAATAAATATAAGATAAAGCAGGCAAGTGTTTACATTCCAGAAGGAACGTATAGTTTAATTAAAACTATAGATATAACCAATCCTATAAAGGTAGATTTAGCTATTCAATATGATAAAATTGGTTTTATGAGTGAAGAATTAGGTAAAGAATTAGATAGACTTTTTGATGATGATTATGCGATAGGTATTCATAGAACGGGTTTTACGCATATAACCCCTTATATAAATGATAAAACTTTATTTGATATATTTAATAAAGGTTTATATAGTAATGGTCATATTATGGCAGGTGGAAATGATGGTCAAAATGATATTGAAAAAACAGTTTCCTTCTATAATGAATTTTTAATTATGAATGGAGCAATTAAAACATGTGATAATTATAAAAATTCCACTGGCTGTTTAATTATAAAGATACCAAAATCCTATATTGGAAAAAAAGATGGTGAAATAGCGCCTATATTTTATCGACAAGACCATATACTACGATTACTTCCTGAGTTTATTTATGGATATATTCCTGTTTCTAATCACCAGGCTGAACAAATAATTAGAAATCCAAATTATAAAGATAATCATTATTTAGTAAATGATAATTTCTACTATGATTCATCTGTCTACTATAAAGCAAAAAGAGAGAATAGAGAGTTATTCTATTTGAACCCAATTAATAACAAATTAAAATATGATATTCTATATAAAGCATATAAAGATACCTTAAAGAAATATAATTATAATCAAGCACTAACCGCACTTTTTTCACTAATTAATAGTAATAAGGTATCATATTTCACTGGAAATGAAAACAAAAAAAACCTATCTATGTATGTTGCTTATAATGACATTGATAGTATTTTATCACAAGGTCTTGGTATATATAATCAAGAAACAAGTAAGTTAATTGATGTTTTTACTAGAAAAGTTGCTAGTGATATAGAAATATCCGAACAAAAAAATCACCAAATTTAGGTGATTTTATTTTGCTTCTAAATAAATATTAGTATTATAATTATGTTCGCTAGGATCTTTACTATGTAAAGTTGTTGTATTAATTAAGAAAAAATCATGTAACAATTGATCAGAACCATTACTAGTTACTGGATCATCCCAGGTAGCATCAATATGAAGATATTCACCATTAACGTTTACTAGATTCCATATATGTTCGTTAGTAGCAATACGATAATTCTTATAGCCCAACATATTAAGATATATTGCTAAAGTATCCGTATAACCACCACATATAGCCTTTTTATTAGTCAACAATCCATAAGCATTATATGAGGACAATAATATTTTTTCTTCATCTGTTTTAACATCTTGATCATATTTTGTATTGTTAATTATATAATCATGAAATGCCTTAATCTTATCGTTGTCACTCATACTATTATTAATATTATTATTAATAAAATTTTCTATCTCATTGTTTACATATTTTATTTGTTCATCGTCATAAATATGGTCTACAACAATCGTAACTTTACCATGACTAGTAATAGTAACTTGAATATTTTTAAAAGAATTATATGGATGAACTAAATTATTAATATTACCCAATGTCTCATCAGTATTTATATAATTTTGAACATCATCCTTACAAGATTGATAAGTATCCGCACAATTAAAACTAAATTCTTTCTCACCACTATTTAATATAGTATAAAAAATGTTATTAAAATCTTCATACTTATAAGCAGTAAAATCAGTTACATTATGAACAAACAACCAATCATCATATTTATAATCATTGTAATTAATCTTAACCGGTTCTTTATCCTTACTTGGAAGAACTATCTCATTAGTTAGATAATTAGCAATGTTTCCCTTAAAATAAAGGATAATTAGTGTAAATAAAACCAAAAATATAACATATAAAATTTTCTTCATTGTCTCACCTTAGTTCCCATTATAGCACATTTTTTTAAAAAAATACGAAAATACTCTACTAAAAATTCAAAAAGTTTGATATAATTTATACTAAAGAGAGGTGATTAGTGTGTATACAGATGGATTCTGGATGAGCTTTGGTGCATTTTTAGGTGCTGCTCTAATAGCAATATTAGTAGCATTATGTGTAGTATTTGTTATATTCTATTTTGTAGGAATGTACAAATTATACAAAAAACTAGGAAAAAATGGATGGGAAATTTTCATTCCATTCTATGGCAAATGGGTTTTTTATGAAGCTGTAGGTCTTGAATGGTATTGGTTCCTAATTGGAACAGCTCCACTTGCTTTAACATTTGCTGGTGGTGAATTTTCTATAACTATAGCAACAATAGGAACTTTACTTGCTGAATTATGTGCAGTATATAATGTAGCTAAAAAATTCGGTAAATCTAAAGGCTGGGTTGTATTATCATTCTTCTTCTCAGAAATAACATTACCTATGTTAGGTTATTCTGAAAAAGAAGCATGTGACGATTCAGTAATTGTTAGCCCAAATGCTATGTTCGATAGCAATAAGCAAGCACCAACCAGATCTAAAAAAGAAAAATAATAACTCTATTTAGAGTTTTTATTTTGTCTATTTTATTGTATAATAGAAATAGATTGGAAGTAGAAATATGAATAGATTTAAACAAATTTATAAGCAAATAAAAAAATATGATACTATTGTCTTAACTCGTCATATTGGGCCTGACCCAGATGCCTTAGGAAGTACATTAGGATTAAAAGAAATAATATTAAATACTTTTCCACATAAAAAAGTATATGCTGTAGGCACACCAACTGTTAAACATAAATATATAGGTGAATTAGACACTTTTACAGATGATATGTATAATAATTCCTTACTCATTGTTTTAGATACACCAAATAAAAATAGGGTAGATGGAGTAGATGTGGATAAATTTTCTTATTCCATTAAAATAGATCATCATCCTTTTATTGAACAGTTTTGCAATATAGAATTAATAGATGATAAAGCTAGTAGTGCTTCCCAATTAGTAATGGAACTTGTAAAGAATACAAAATTAGTTCCCAATAAAGAAGGTGCATCTAAACTATATATAGGTTTAGTAGGAGACACTAATCGTTTCATGTTTTCATATACAACCCCCAAAACATTTGATTTAGTATCTTATATCATCAAAAAAACAAATTTAGATTTTACGAAAATCTATAATCAAATGTATGAAAGAAGTATTACTGATTTAAAATTACAAGCATATATTGTAAACAATATTAATATAACAGATAATGGATTAGGCTATATAAAAGTTACAGAAGAACAACTAGAAACATTAGATAGTGATCCTGCATCAGTTACTAATGTTGTTAATAGTTTACACAATATTAAAGAAATGTATGCTTGGGTAATATGTGTTTATGATAAAAATAATGAATATATCAGAACATCTATTAGATCAAGAGGACCAATAATAAACGAAATAGCATCTAACTATAATGGTGGTGGGCATATTTATGCTTCAGGTGCGAAACCAAAAACCTTTGAAGAAGCAGATCAATTAATACAAGAATTAGATAAAGCATGCTTAAAGTATAAAGAGGGTGAATAAATGAAAAAAGGATTTACTTTAGTAGAGGTATTAGCTGTTATCGTTATTATTGGGCTAATCTTTTTAATAGCTTTTCCAACCATGTTAAATAGTATTAAGAAAAGTCAAGATAAAATAGATGATAATACATTTGAATTATTAAAAAATGCATCTAAAGAATATGCAAGTGATAATATTGATAATATAGAAGATAATTATTGTATTGATGTAAATACTCTTATCAGTGGTGGCTATATTGATGAAGATATAATTACTGCCAAAGATAATAAATTATTAAATAAAGCTATAAAATATAATGAAAATACATATGAAATAGTAGAGAGTTGTTCTAATGAATGATGATATATTAGATTATTTATTAGCAACCGATTCTTTAGATGAATTTCTTGGATTAGAAGAAGAAAGTGATGAATGACTTAGGGATAAATAAATAAAGCAGTATATGATTTCATCAACAGTCTGAGACTACATAAAGTAGTCTTTTTGAATTGATATTTTACTATTTTGATCACTATATGTTTGCTTTTATAAAAAATGTAAAATATTTCCATTTTTTATTGCAATTTTTAAAAATTTATGTATAATAAAGCCCATCTTTTGGGGTTTTTATATGTCATATACAATACAGCAAGTGTTTAATAAATTTAGGGATGATTATCTAAAAAATACAAACCATCACTTGAACAAACTAAAGACAGACATTGTCCAAATTGTCAAAACTATCAAAAAGAAAGATGGATTGATGATCATAAAAATGATATTTTTAATACACCCTATTATCATATAGTAACAACAGTACCTAAAGAATTACATGGACTTTTTTATCACAATAAAGAAGAAATGTATAATATGCTATTCAAAGCATCAACAGATACAGTAATAGAATTAGCAAGAAACAAAAAAATTTAGGTGCAGAAGTAGGTATAACAGCAATGCTTCACACCTGAAGTCAAACGGCCAATTATCATCCCCATATTCATATGATAGTAACTGGTGGTGTGATAAATAAACTAGGAGAATATATCT
>CADBLY010000037.1 GCA_902795725.1 uncultured Erysipelotrichaceae bacterium | reverse complement strand
GTAAGTGTTCCCATATGTCCTGGTAATGCTTTACCTTTGAAAACACGCATTGGTCTCATTGTTCCCATTGAACCTGGTCTTCTATGATAATGTGAACCATGTCCCATAGGCCCTCTTGATTGACCATGTCTTTTAATAACACCTTGGAACCCTTTACCTTTAGTAGTTCCAGTTACATCGATTACTTCACCAGGTTCGAAGATATCAACTTTTACTTTCTCACCTAATGAATATGAATTTACATCTACACCCTTTATTTCTCTATAGAAGCGCTTAGGTGTAGTACTAGCTTTTGCTGCGTGACCAGCAGAAGCTTTTGTCGCTAACTTTTCTCTCTTTGTATCGAATCCTAATTGAATTGCTTCGTAACCGTCATTTTCTTTTGTTTTAATTTGAGTAACAATATTTGGTTCAACTTCAACAACTGTTACAGGAATTAATTTACCAGATTCTGTAAATACTTGAGTCATTCCAATTTTACGACCTAAGATTCCTTTCATTTTCTTTCCTCCTTAAATTTATTTAATTATTCTGATATCTACTCCACTAGGAATATCTAAGCGTGTTAGAGCTTCGATTGTTTCCTTAGTAGGATCAATAATATCAATTAGTCTTTTGTGTGTTCTCTTCTCAAATTGTTCGCGTGAATCTTTGTATTTGTGAACAGCTCTTAAGATAGTTACTTTTTCCACTTCTGTTGGTAATGGAATAGGTCCACTAACTTTACCACCGTTTCTTTTCACAACTTCAACGATTTTAGCACAAGCTTTATCTAAATTTTTGTGTTCAAACGCTTTTAATTTGATACGAACTTTGGTACTTGACATATTTTATCCTCCCTTCGCCTATATCTAGTATAGACTTGCTCCGTGTAAAAACCCGATTATCACATTAAATTTCTTTACAACTTAACCTGGTGTCTCGGCAACCTCACACATCTTCGCATGCCACACATATCAAAATAATACCAAATAATTGTATGAAAATCAAGCTTTTTTTATGATTTTTTGGAAAATTTTTTAAACTACTTTACATTTATTGTTTTTTTATTTGAAAGTTTTATTTTATCTTATAGAAATTTATAAATAAATGTGATAATATAGATGTATGTGAAGGATAGGAGAGATAATATAATGAAAATTGGAATTTTAGGAACAGGGGCTTTCGCACTTGCTCTTTCACATATACTTGATAAGAGTGATAATGATATTATTATGTGGACAGCTTTTAAAGATGAGAAAGACGATTTAGATGAGAATAGGGTAAGGAGTAATTTAGGAAATTATAGGATACCAGATAATATTAGATTTACAAATGATATAGAAGAAGCGTGTAATGATAGAGATCTTATATATATTGTAGTACCTGCTGAATTTGTGTCAGATACTTGTCTTAAAGCAAAGGATTATATTGGTAATCAAACTATATGTATCGCTTCTAAAGGTATTGAAGAAAGTAGTAGTATGTTTTTACCGGATATTGTTAAACAAATCTTTAATACAAATAAAATAGGTGTTATATCTGGTCCAACATTTGCTATTGATATATTAAACGATGTACCAGTAGGATTTAGCATAGCTAGTTATAACCCTAAAGTAAGTGATTTAATTATTAATTCTTTAAATACAAAATTAATTAAAATATTTACAACAAATGACGTGATTGGTACTAGTCTTTGTGGGGCAGTAAAAAATGTCTTAGCGATTGCTAGTGGTATAGTTAGTGGTTTAGGTTATCCAATTTCTACACAAGCAATGCTTATTACCCAAGCACTTCATGATGTAGAAGAATTAATTAATAAATTAGGTGGAAATGGAAGAACAATACTTTCATTTGCTGGATTTGGAGATATTATTTTAACATGTACAAGCGAGAAGAGCAGAAATTATTCTTTTGGTCAATTGATAGGTAAGGGGACTAATAATGATAAATTAAAGGAATATATTGATACACATACAATTGAAGGATTAGTTGCTTTGAGAAGTATCCATGATATTATGAATGATAAAAAGATAGATATTCCGATTATAACTCTAATATATGATATTGTTTATAATGATAAAGATAGTAAAGATTTAATCGATTTTTTAACTAAATAGAAAAAGGTTTTTGAGTTGTTCAAGAACTTTTTTAATTATTCTTTTTTCTAATAATTAGTTTTCATAGAATTTCTTTAGGAACTGACTGTCTTCTTTTTGTTCTATTTATATAGCAATTATATATGTTTATTAATAGTGCTTTCACATATAATACCAAGAACTTTACTATTGGATAAAAAAAAGAAAACTTTTTCAAGTCTTCTTATTTAACAAATGGTATTAATGCCATAAATCTAGCATATTTAACTTGTGTAGCTATGTGTCTTTGGTGTTTTGCACATGCGCCTGTAACTCTTCTAGGTAAAATTTTTCCTTTATCCGCACTTACATATTTTTTAATTATATCAACGTTTTTATAGTCTACAGTTTGACCATCACACATTCTACATCTTTTTTTCTTTTTCTTATAGAATTCTGCCATGTTATCCTCCTTAATCTAGGAAGTTTTCATCGATTGATACACTATCACCAAATTCTGCAAATGGATCATTTGCTACATCCACATTTGATTGTTCTTGTGGTTGTGATTGTTGATAGTTATATGGTGAATCTGGTACTGGAGTAGGTTGAGCATTTCTTGATTCTACGAAATCAAAGTTATCAACAAATACTTCAGTAGTATATCTTTTATTTCCATCTTTATCATCGTAACTTCCAGTTCTTATATTTCCTTCTATACATATTTGTCTACCTTTATCAAAATATTGAGCAATGATTTCAGCTGTTCTTCTCCAAGCAACAACTGTAATAAAATCAGCATCTCTATTTCCATCTTGATTGGCAACTCTTCTATTAACTGCTACTGTAAATCTAGTATATGCTGTATTTTGAGCAGTATATCTTAATTCAGGTTTTGCAGTTAATCTTCCTAGTAATACGACTTTATTCATAAATACCTCTCTTAATCTTCTTTTTTAATTATTAAGTGTCTGATTATATCAGAACTGATTAAAGCTAAACGATCAAATTCTTTAATTGCTTTATCATCATTTGATTCTAAAGTAATTACGTAGTAGTTACCACTTTTATGTACTTCACTACCTTTTTTGATTTCGTATGCCAATCTTTTTTGTCCCCATGCATCAACATTTAAGATTTTAGCACCATTACTTTCTAATGTTTTTTGAAAGTTAGAAGCTACTTTCTTAATATCATCTTCTGAAAGTGTTGACTTAACGATGAACATAATTTCATACTTTCTCATTTTTACACCTCCTTATGGTTAAAAGCTCCAAAGAGCAAGGAGTAAATTAATACTCGCCATAGATTATAACACTTTATTTTTATTTTGTCTACTAGTTATTGGATTACCCATACAATAATTTTCCTGTCCCTTAATTGTAATATCTTTTTTTTTGCTTTTTTCCATGATTATTCTATACGTTAATAATATTATAAAGTATAGTTAGAGTAAATGTTTATTTCTGTTTTACAACACATATTGTTTTACCAATAATAATGTCTTCATCTATTATTTCTATACTATCATCTATTAAATATTTTTCAGCAAAATCTATAGCTTGTTTAAAGGTATGATCGGTCATAACTTGGTTTTGATGATTAGAAAAGCCTATTAGTTTATCAAATATTTCTTGTTCTTGTTTAATACTAACTTGTTTTAAAACTTCACCATAGTCTTTTTCTAGTTGCTTTAAAAAGATTAGTTGGGTCGTAGTTATGGTCTTTGGAAAATCAATCCATATACTTTTGATATTACCACATAATCCATAAAAATAAACAGGTGTTTCATTGATCATTCTTAACATAATATTTTGATTTTGTTGAAGATAGTTTTCTTTGTCTTTTTCATAAGTTGTTTCTTCTTTATATTCTAATGGTATATTATATAATACTTTAGTTAATAGTTGTTTTGTTTCTTCATGGTATTCGGATCCAATTCCTGTTCCTTTGTCTAAAGTTCTTGAAAATATCATTTGATTAGGAGTTATAAGAATTAGAGCTCCATTGTCTTTTTTTGTTTCTTCTTTTTCAAAAAATTTTTCTAATTTAAATGTTTTGTGTTCATTAAGGAAGAAACTATATAATTCTTGTTTTGTCATATATTCCTTTCATTACCACTTTATTGGTTCTTGTTTTAGTTTTATTAATATTTTATTGGTTTTAGAAAATGGTTTACTACCAAAGAATCCACGACTAGCGGATAACGGTGATGGATGAGTACTCTCTATAATAATATGATTTCTATTTGTTATCAATGCTTTTTTACTTCTTGCAAAGCTCCCCCATAAAATAAATATAATGGGTTTTTCTCGTTCATTTAAGTATTTAATGATATTATCGGTAAATATCTCCCATCCTTTATCCTTATGGGATAGGGGATGATCTTGTCTTACGGTTAGGATGGAGTTTAAAAGTAATACTCCTTGTTGGGCCCAATCAGTTAGGTCAGTACTTTCTCTTTTAATTCCAAGATCTTGATCTAGTTCTTTAAAGATATTCCTTAGTGACGGAGGTATTCTTACTCCTTGTCTTACAGAAAAACTTAAACCATGGGCTTCTCCTAGGCCGTGGTAGGGGTCTTGTCCTAATATTACTACTTTGACTTTATCATAATCAGTTAATCTTAGGGCATCAAAAATATGATTATAGGGTGGGAATATTGATTGATTTTTATATTCTTGTTTAACAAATATTCCTAGTTTTTTAAAATATTCTTGTTTGAATTCTGGTTCTAAAACTTTATCCCATGTTTTGTTTATCATTGTTACTCCTTTGTACTTTAATTAGTAATATGATACCTATTATTATCATTAATATAGATATGATTTGAGCTACTTTAAAGTTACCTAGCATTAAGCTATCTTGTCTTAGTGATTCAATTAATAATCTTATTATGCCATAGATAATAAAGTATATAGATGTAAGTTTGCCATCTTTTCTTTTAAATAAACATTTAATTATTAGAAGAATAGTTAAACCTATAAGACAGGCTATAGATTCATAAAGAAAGGTTGGTTCATGATAATTACCATTTATGTACATGTTATTAATAATAAATTTAGGTATATGAATTGATTTTAAATATTTATAGGTTGTTATTGGTCCATAGGCTTCTCTGTTAAAGAAGTTACCCCATCTACCTAAGGCTTGACCTAGAATTAGGGGAATAGTGATTATATCTAATAATTTTAACAGTTTAATATTATATTTATGGGAATAAAAGGTAATTAAGATTATTCCAGCTATTATTCCACCATGGATAGCTAGACCACCTTCCCATATTTTAAAGATATCTAAAATATTTTCTTTATATAATTCTATATTAAATAGACAATAATATAATCTCGCTCCTATTATACATACTAAAATTAAATAAAAGCATATATTAGATATTACTAATTTATCAATTCCTTGTTTTGTGGCTTCTTTTTCTATTAGGATAATACCTATAATGAAGGCTAATAATATAAAGATAGAGTACCATCTTATTTCAATATTACCTATAGTTATTAAAATAGGACTCATTTTTTTAATCCTTTTAGTAGAGTATCAATAATAATATTATCCATGATAGCATTCATAATAGATATAACAATAGAAATAAAGAAAAGGCTTAAGATACCATGAATTTGAAAATGAGAGAAAAGGGCAAAATCTGTTAGTTTTAATATTAACATATTGATAACAGGATAGAATAAACCTAGTGTTAGAGCGGTTAGAGGAAGGGTTAACCAAACGAGTAGGGGTTTGATAGTTCTATTTAAAATAAAGATTATTAATACAGCAATAAGACCCCATAATGCATTTTCTATGTACATAGATTTAGTAAATATTACGGAAATAGTTATTAAAACAAGGGTATATCCTATCATATGTATAAACCAATCTAAATATTTATTTATTTTTTTCTTTGTCATAGGTATCATCTCCTCTTATATTATAATACTAATTTGCTTGCATTTCAAATAAAATATCGCGTAATTCCATAGCTCTTTCGAAGTCTAGGTTTTTTGCAGCTTCTTTCATTTCAGCTTCAATTGTTTCAATAGATGGTGTATTAGTAAGTGTCGTTTTGGTTTCTTTTTGTTCTTCATCAGTATTTGATATAACATCTCTTATTTCTTTAATTATAGTTTTAGGTTTTATATGATGTTTTTTATTGTATGCTATTTGAATAGTTCTTCTTCTATTTGTTTCATCGATAGCTGTTTTCATAGAATCACTAATGGTATCGGCAAACATGATTACATGACCATTCGCATTTCTTGCTGCTCTACCTATTGTTTGAATGAGCGACCTGTCACTTCTTAAGAAACCTTGTTTATCGGCATCTAAGATCGCTATTAAGCTTACTTCTGGAATATCTAATCCTTCTCTTAATAAGTTTATGCCAACTAATACGTCATATTTACCTATTCTTAAGTCTCTTATTATTCTTGTTCTTTCTAATGTTTTTATTTCAGAGTGAAGGTAGGCAACTTTGATATCTAGTTTTTTTAGATAATCAGTTAGTTCTTCTGCCATACGAATAGTTAAAGTAGTAATCATGACTCTTTCATTATTATTAATTCTACTATTTATTTGTTCTACTAATTTATCTATTTGATTTTCAGTTGGCATTATTTCAATGGTTGGATCTAGTAGTCCAGTTGGTCTAATAACTTGTTCAACTATTGTTTCAGACTTATCCAGTTCGTAATCTCCTGGAGTAGCTGAGACACAAATTATTTGATTTATTTTGTTTTCAAATTCTTTAAATGTTAATGGACGATTATCTAAGGCACTTGGAAGTCTAAAACCATAGTCAACTAAAACTTCTTTTCTCGCTCTATCACCATTATACATACCTCTTACTTGTGGTAGAGTAACATGTGATTCATCAACCATTATTAGAAAATCATCTGGAAAAAAATCAATTAGGGTAGCAGGGGTTTCTCCAGGTTGTTTTAGTGCTAATTGACGAGAATAATTTTCAACACCTCGGCATGAACCGGTTTCTGACATCATCTCTAAATCATAATTTGTTCTTTCTTGTATACGTTGTAGTTCTAATAATTTATTGTTTTCTTTAAAATATTTTATTCTTTCGTCAAGTTCTTGACGAATGTTTGACAAAGCAATCTTTAATTTATCTTCATTGGTAACAAAATGGCTAGCTGGAAAAATAGTAATAGTTTTTTTATTCTTTTTAACTACACCTGTAATGGTATCAAATTCGCTAATTCTGTCTACTTCATCACCAAATAGTTCAACACGGATACCTGAGCTACTTTGATGGATAGGAATGATCTCAATTATGTCACCATTGACCCTAAAAGTTCCTCTTTTGAAATCAAAATTATTTCTTTCATACAACATATTTATTAATTTTTCAATAATCTCATCACGATCAATTTGTTCTCCTACGGATAAGGTAATGGTTTTGTTACGATACTCTTCTATTTCTCCAATACCATAAATACAAGATACAGAAGCCACAACAATAACGTCTTTTTCATTTAAAAGACTTGCAGTTGCATAATGTCTTAATTCATCTATTTCATCATTAATTGAAGCATCTTTTTCAATATAAGTATCTGTTTTAGCTACATATGCTTCTGGTTGATAATAATCATAATATGATACGAAGTAGCAAACATGATTGTTAGGAAATAGTTCTTTAAATTCAGCATATAGTTGTCCAGCTAGAGTTTTATTGTGAGCAAGAATAAGAGTAGGTTTATTTACTTTTTTTATTATATTAGCCATGGTAAATGTTTTACCTGTTCCAGTTGCACCTTTTAAAACTTGCCATTTTTTCCCTTCTTTAATACCTTCTACTAGTTTATTTATTGCTTCTGGTTGATCACCACTGGGTTTATATGGTGAGATTAATTCAAACATAAAATCAGCTCTTTTCCTTGGATTAATTTTATCATTTTATACATGATAAAACAAGACTATGGTTGTCTTGTTTTTAAATATTATCCATATATTTTTTCTATCTTTTAAACTTATCTATTATATATTTATATAACTCATCATTAATATCTTCAATTGTTTTTATTTTATTATCTTTACTACACTCTATAGTATAAAAGTTATATTTTTGAGAAATTTCTATATAGGACTTTTCAGCACTTTCTAAATGTTTCTTATCTTTTTCATGCTGATCTAGTGATTCAGTTCTATTTTCTTTTAACTTTTTGGAGCACTCATATGGCATATGAAGAAAGATTTTAATTTCAGGTTCGGGTAATTCTAATAAATTAAATTCCAGTTGTTCTAACCATTCATACATTTGATATCTTTCTAGTTTATTACTTATTTTTCCACCTTGATGGGCCATGTTAGAATAGATATATCTATCTAAAATAATATTTATTCCTTTATTAATATAATTTTTTATGATATCAATATTATATAATCTATCGGCAGCATAATAAAGCGATGATACTTTAGGATTAACATTTGGAGCAGTCTCTTTAAACCACCCTTTACAGATGTAACTTTTTCCAAGATATGGCCCACCAATTATTTTTCCTGTTGGACTATCATAGTTAGGAAAACTAAATGTTTCTACAGGAACATTCTCTTTTTTTAGCTTTTCTATTAATAATTTTGTTTGAGTTTCTTTACCAGAACAATCTGTTCCTTCTATAACGATTAATTTACCTTTCATTTTTTCTCCTTTTATATAAAACATGTTTATATGTTATACCATTATCTTGATTTTCTCCTAATATTGTTTGTTCATAACTTTTTTTATCAAAAGTAGGAAAGAAAACGTTGGCGTCTTTGCACGTTGCCAATATTTCTGTTAAATATAACTTATCTGCTTTTTGTATAAACTGATTATAAATTGATGATCCACCAATTATGAATACCTCTTCTTCTTTATTTTCATAATCATTTAAAAATGATTCAATGGAATTATAGATAAAAACATTACTAGGGTAACCAGTAGTTTGATGAGTTATTACTATGTTAGTTCTATTTGGTAATACTTTTGGTAGAGATTTAAAGGTATTATTACCCATTACAACAGTTTTTCCTGTAGTTGTATTTTTAAAGAATTTTAAATCATTTGGTAGATGCCAGATTAGGTTATTATTTTTACCTAATTCATTATTTTGGCCAATTGCTGCTATTATTGAAATATCCATGAGACCTCCTATTGGGCAATTGGAAAATTTATTTTTCCATGATGTTTATAATTTAATACTTTTATATCTTTTAAATCTTTAGAATTATCAAATTCAAAAAAGTCTTTTATTTCAGGATTAATCCATAGTGTCGGAGCATCCAAATCTTTAAGAGTTTGATATCTTTCTATTTGTTCTTTAATACCTTTTAATTGATTAATATAAATATGAGCATCTTTAATAGACCAATTAAGTGTTCCGGGTTTTAAATTGGTAACATGTGCGATTAAATTTACTAAAGTTGCATATTGGGTAACATTAAAAGGAAGGCCTAATGGGACATCACAGCTTCTTTGGTGAACCCAACAGTTCAATTTATTATTGGTTACATCCCATTCACTTGACCAGACACAAGATGGTAACACTGCTGTTTTTATATAATCATCTTGCCACATTGTCATTAACATTCGACGGTCATTTGGATTATTTTTTATAGTATCTATTAGTCTTTGAGTATTTTGAAATTTATTATTTATCCATCCATAGGCTGTACCAATAGTATGAGCATAGTTTTTACCAAAGTATTTTGCGCTTGTTATTATCTCATTATTATCTTTTTTAGCATGATTACCATATGCTTTAATAAGTATTGGTTGCTTATTTTCATCATACATTGGTTGTCCATTTATATCAGTAAGTGGAACTTGATTATCAATATATTCTATACCATCTATTATGTGAGACTTATATATTTCATTTTCTTTTAGATAACGATATGTTAGAGGGCTATATGTTCTATAGATACCATCTTCATCTATTTCCCATTCATTCCATATATTTACTTTTCTTTCTTGTAACCATCTAACATCATTTGATTGAACTTGATAAATCCATAACATTTCTAAGATAGCTTGTCTAAAAAATAATTGTTTAGTGGTTAAAGTTGGAAATTCTTCAGACAAGTCAAATGATAAGAAATGAGCAGGTATTTTTATTGTATCTATACCTGTTCTGTTTGAAACTCTTGTTCCTTCATTTATTATTTTTTTACATAATTCAATGTATTTTTGATCCCATTTAGTCATATTTTACCTCTTTTCTAATTTTATTGTAGCATGTTTCAATTATACTTGTCCAGAACAAAAGTCAAAGTAAATTTTGACCTGTGAATCTCATGGTTCACATTTTCTGCTTCACAGAAATCTATGATATCTCCACAGACCAGTATCGGATAGTCGCTATCCTACATATTTTTATTAGTCAAAATTTAGATTGACTGCAGTTCTGCTAGCTCTTTCATATACATTTTTACTTTCTCAAACATTATATTATTACTAGCATTTATATCTCTATCATTTATATTGGTATAATTTGGGCATTCCCACTTTCTTATGCTTAAATCTTTTACCTTTTCATTTTTATATCCACAACTAGAACATATCTGACTACTAGCATAATATGGATCTATTTGATAAAATAGTTTCCCTTTCCACTGACACTTATACCGTAATTGT
>CADBLY010000036.1 GCA_902795725.1 uncultured Erysipelotrichaceae bacterium | reverse complement strand
GGATTTATAAATATAATAATTAAAAATAATATTGATATAGTTATAATTGTTTTTTTCATTTGTTATATATTATGATTTTAATTTTAATTAATTATTTACTTTCCAATATATGACAAAATATAGTTTTGTGTTATAATAATTATGTGAGATGAAAGTATAATTACTTAGGTAATATACTATTAGTAGTGGGAGGTATTAGATGGATAATATGGATAAATATATAAAGTTACGAGATAAGTATAGTAATTTTATTTATGATAAGTATGAGATAGAAGAAGATGATAATTATTTAGTTATTCATTATTACTATATTATTGAAGATTTGGAAGATTTTAATACTTATTTAAAGATTGAAAAAAAGGATATCATTAATGATAATATTGATTATAATTTACTTAAGTATTTAGCTTTTCATGTTGGTATGATTGAACTTTTAAGCTATTGGAAATGTGTGTGTAGTAAAAATATTATTGTTAAGTGTGGTTATTTAGATGAAGAACAGATAAATTGGTTTAAGAAACTATATTACAATGGTTTAGGTGAGTTTTTTTATATTAACAATATAAATGTTAGTATGGATTCATTTGTTAATGTTAAATGTGAAGGCAGTCAATTGTCATTTAATACTAATTATCATGGTAAAGGGAATTTAATTACTATTGGTGGTGGTAAGGATTCGATAGTTGCAGGAGAGTTACTTAGAGATTTATATGAAGATAATACTTGTTTTGTTATGAATCCTAAGAGTGCTCATGAAGAGTCTATTATAGCTTTAGGGTATAAAAATAAAGCTATTAGAATTAATCGTACTTATATTGATCCAAAATTAATTGAATTAAATAAACAAGGTTATTTAAATGGTCATACGCCTTTTTCTAGTTTGCTTGCTTTTATAGCTTATTTGTCTGCATATTTAACAGGAAGAAAAAATATTATTTTATCTAATGAAGGTAGTGCCAATGAAGCTACTGTATTAGGCACTAATATTAATCATCAGTATTCTAAAACGTATGAGTTTGAAAATGATTTTTATAATTATACTAGAAAATATTTTAAGATTGATATTAAGTATTTTAGTCTTTTAAGATGTCTTACAGAATTTCAAATAGGTATGTTATTTGCTAATTATGATAAGTATCATAAAGTATTTAAAAGCTGTAATATAGGAAGTAAAGGTAATAATTGGGTATGGTGTGGTCATTGCCCAAAATGTTTATTTGTGTTTTCTATTTTAAGTCCTTTTCTTTACAGGGATAGGTTAGTTGATATTTTTGGTAAAGATTTATTTGAAGATGAAAGTTTACTTGAAACTTTTATTGAGTTGTTGGGATATGGTGAGAAAAAACCATTTGAATGCGTAGGAACTTATAGTGAGGTTAGATATGCTATTAGTTTAGTTATTAGTAAATATAATGGTAAATTACCTTATTTATTACAGTATTATAAAGATAATTATAAATTAGAATTTAATGATGAGATTATGACTGGTTTTAATCATGAACACAACATAGATGAACCATTTTTAACTATTGTAAAGGGAGAATTAGATAAATATGTATCAAAATATAATAGAGAAGTTAAGTAATAAATATATTGCTATATTAGGTTTTGGAATGGAAGGTAAAAGTACATATAATTTTATAAGAAAATATTTACCTGATTTAAAGATGGCAATTTTAGATAAGAATATTATTGAATATACTCCTTTTGATAAGGATAATAATTTGGAATTTGTTTTTGGAAATCATTATTTAGATGATTTAGAAAAATATGATTTGATTATTAAAGCTCCAGGTGTTTCTCTTGTCAATAGAGATATAACTAATATTAAGGATAAGATTACTAGTCAATTAGAATTGTTTTTGGAAGAGTACGCACAACAAACTATTGGAGTTACGGGAACTAAGGGTAAAAGTACAACAACTACTTTGATATATGAAATATTAAAAAAGCAAGGTAATGATGTTTATTTGCTTGGTAATATTGGTAAAGCTATTTTTGATGATATAGAAAAGTTTACTTCTGATTCTATAATAGTTATTGAAATGTCTGCTTTACAACTTGAATTTGTTAAGGTTTCACCACATATTGGTGTTATTGTTAATTTATACCAAGATCATTTAGATCATGCTGGTAGTGTTAAACACTATCATGAAAATAAATTAAATATTTTTAAATATCAAAAAAGTAATGATATTGGTATATATCCAATGGATAATGAATATTTAAAAATATATATGAAGAATAATAATTATAAGGCTAAGATGTATACAGTTTCTTTAGATGGTGATAGTGATATATATATTAAAAATAATTATGTTTATTTTAATGATAAGGTTTTATATGATGTTAATAGTAAACGTACTTTAATAGGTGATTATAATTTAGAAAATATAATGTTTGTTCTTTTTATTTCAGAATTATTTAATTTAGATTTAGATTTATCTATTAAGACAATTAATAATTTTAAAACTTTGCCACATAGAATGGAGAAGGTTGGGACATATAATAATATTACTTATTATGATGATGCTATATCAACAATTCCTGAGGCTACTATTAATGCGGTTAAAGCTTTAAAGAAGGTGGATACTCTCATTATCGGTGGCATGGATAGAGGTGTAGATAATACTAAATTAATTAAATTTTTACAGGATACTGATATAAATAATATAATATGTATGCCTACAACTGGACATAAAATTGCCAAGGAGTTAACTAAAAAGGTTTATTTAGTGGATACTTTAGAAGAAGCTGTTGATATAGCTAAAGAAAAAACTAACCCAGGATCTATTTGTTTAATGTCTCCTGGAGCATCTAGTTATGAATTTTATAAAAATTATATTGAAAAAGGTAATGCATATCAAAAACTAATAAGAGAATAAATTATTAGTTTTTTT
>CADBLY010000035.1 GCA_902795725.1 uncultured Erysipelotrichaceae bacterium | reverse complement strand
TAGATAAAACAATTTTAATTTTATAAACACTTTCAAAGTTAAGTATATCTATAATATTATTCCGTGTCATTTGGTTACAGATAGTTCAGAATCCAACATCACTTGCTTACCCCTTATCTCATATATTAAGTCTTCAATAACAATATTATCTTTCTCTATTATTTCATTCATTCAACTACCTCCTATACATTGATAATTGCATATTAGTTTAAACAAACGTTCGTATGTACTAATTGTATAACAGGCGTTTGGGTATGTCAATAGATAATTTAAAAAAACTCTATTTATTTAGTTTTCATAATTTACTTTGAAAACTATAGTTAAATAGAGTTTATTCTTTATCCTTGTAATGATTTAAATTTACCAATTATTTTCTTTTCTATTCTAGATATATAAGACTGACTAATATCCATAACTTGTGCTACTTCTTTTTGAGTGTATTCCCGACTACCATATAATCCATATCGCATTGTCATAATCTTTTGATCACGTGGATTTAATTTAACTAATTCTTGATATAATAATTTCTTTTCGGTTTCTTCTTCTAAGGGACGCGTAACAATATCTTCATCTGTGCCTAAAATATCTTCTAAATGAAGCTCATTTCCTTCACTATCAAAGCTTAAACTATCTTCTAAACTTACCTCACCATTTCTTTTTTTATTCTTTCTTAAAAACATTAATATTTCATTATCAATACATCGTGATGCATAAGTAGCTAATTTAATATTTTTATCTAATTTATAGGTATTAACTCCTTTAATTAATCCAATAGTACCAATACTTACTAAATCTTCTAAATCTACTTTCGTATTTTCATATTTTTTAGCTAAAAATACAACTAAACGAAGATTGTGCTCAATAAGTTTTTCTCGAGCCAATACATCCCCTTCCATACTTCTTTTAACATATTCTATTTCTTCTTCTTTACTAAGCGGTTCAGGAAGTTTATCAGTACTACCAACAAAATATATATTATTACTAAAAAGTTTCTTTAAAAAAAGTATTATTCTTTTAATCATTGATATCAATCCTTCCATTTAAGATCAAATCACATCCATCAAAATTAACCCCATCTATAAGCCCAATAAGACAATTAACTAATCTATTATTAATTAATACCTTATCAGGCTTAAAACCCTTTAAAACGCTATAATTATCGATAGTATTATATGGTATTAGTAAATAATTCTTAATCTCAAAAATATTCTTCCTTTTATCAAGCAATAATACAGGCTTATGATTATAATTTAATGTATTACCAGTATCCATATATCCCATAACATTTATATATTTATCCCTACAATATATTTTAACACTATAATAATTATTATATATATTTTTTAATCTCTTAGCTTGCTTATTATAAATATATATTATAATAGGACTAATTATAACTAATATAATTAAATTAATACTATAACCATTATTAATAAATACAATACCTTTCTTCTTTAAAGAAAATGAATTATTAATAAAATACATACCTCCCCCCAAAAAAATACTTATAATATACAAATATATAACATTAGATATAAAATACTTAATATCTTTATATCCAAAACTAACAAGTATCATGAATATACTAATAATAAACTTAATAAAAAATAACTCAATACTATTTATCTTATAAAATAAACATAAAATACTTAATCCACCTATAAAAGCCCCTAATATAATGCGATACATATTAACTCTTCGTTTAAGTAATATAGATACACTTAATAATAATAAATAATCTAAAAAGAAATTAATAAATATTATAATATCTAAATAGAGTTTCATGTAATCACCATTTAAAGTATAAAAAAAAGACACAAGTAATTGTGTCGAATAAGTTATTATTACATAATTAGATTAATTTTACAAAATACTATTACATAATAATCTTCATTATTAAATGTTATCTTATCTCCTTGATGATATACCTTATTATTAGCTACTTCTCCAGTTGTTTCATTTACATTTGCATTACCTTCTTGAGCAAAGTTAATTGTTATACCTAAATTAGATATTGCCACACCTGCTGTAGGTAATAAACTAGCACCATTAATATCATTGAAAGTGAGCGTTACTTTCATTGTAACTTTATCTTTGGCATATACAACATCATTAGTTTTGATAGTTGCACCTGATGAGTAAGTCATAGTGTATGTTAAATTATTACACATATTAGTCGCACTTGTTGTATCCGTACTAGTACACTCTGGTGTCCCAATAGAGACACTGGATATTATAGCGTTATAGTTTCCATTATTAACTACATCAAAAGTAAATGATATACTATCAGATGGTGAAGTTAATGATACTTCATAATCTTGTATCTGTGTTGGATTATTACT
>CADBLY010000034.1 GCA_902795725.1 uncultured Erysipelotrichaceae bacterium | reverse complement strand
TGTTTCTTTATTTTTCTTAATCGATCTCTTTCTATCTTTAGTAAGCTTATATCTACTTTATAATCAGATGATGCTAATCAAAATAAGAATTCTAATTACTTTAACATCTTTTTTTATTGATAATTTTTTTAAATAATTCAAAGTGTATAAAACAATATTACAGAAATTAGAAAATAGAAAAAAAGGAGTGTCAACTCTTTGTCAACACTTCCTATTACTATTAATTATTATAATCATCTACTTTGCTCATAATTGTTTTTACTAATTGTTAAATTCATCTAAAAAACTATATTTAGTATTATCTTTCTTATATCCTAAGACACAATTTAGATTTATATTATCTAGACTTTTAAAGATATTATGATCTATATTAGGATTTATTTTTTTTAAATTTTTAATTAATCTTTTTATTTCTTTTCTTTTACTTATACTATCATTACTGTCACAAGTTCTGGTAAATTCACATGCACAATTGATGAATGTTAATTGATTATGGTTCATCCAATTAATTATATCTTGTTCTTTTACTAAATATAATGGTCTTATTAATTGTAACCCTTCAAAGTTATCACTACATAGTTTAGGTAGCATGGTTTTTACTTCGGATCCATAAAACATTGATAAAAGAGTTGTTTCTATAACATCGTCAAAATGATGTCCTAAAGCTATTTTATTGCAACCTATTTCTTTAGCATAATTGTATAAATGGCCTCTTCTCATTCTAGCACATAGGTAGCACCCTTTCTTTAATGGTACTGTCTTTACTATATTAAAAATATCTGAGTTAAACATTTCTAAATTAATATTAAGTTTTTTTCCCATTTCAATAATATAATTTCTATTTTCTTTACTGTATCCTGGGTCCATTACAACATAATGAACATTAAAATTAATTTTACCATGACGTTTTAATTCCTGTATACATTTGGCCATTAAAAAGGAATCTTTCCCACCACTAATACATACCATTATATTATCGTTTTCTTCTATTAATCTATAATCTTTTATAGCTTTAATAAATTTTGACCATATCTCTTTACGATAAGTTTTTATTATACTTCTTTCTGCTTCCATATACATCACATTAATATTATATATAATTAAGAGTAAAAAGTCGAATAATTTTTTATAATTATATAATTATTATTCATAAAATGTATTATGAATAATAAATTTATTAAATCTACTATCATTTTAATTATTGGTGGCTTTTTTACTAAAATATTAGGTATGATTATTAAAATAGTTATGACAAGAATAGTTGGAACCGAAGGTATAGGTTTATATTCTTTAATTTCTCCTACTTTTATATTATTTATTGCAATATCTCAATTAGGTTTACCTACAGCTTTAAATGTATTAATAGCTAAGGGTCATAATACTAAAAGATTATTATCAACAGCTATTATAATATCTTTACTTATTGATTTAGCAATATTTATTTTATTGATGTTTAGTAGTAATTTTATTGCTACTAATTTATTAAATGAAAAAAGAACTGTCTATTCTTTACTTGCTATGGGATTAGTTTTTCCTTTTATTAGCGTATCTAATATGCTTAGAAGCTATTTTTTTGCTAAAGAAAGAATGTTACCACATGTCATAACTAATATCTTAGAGGATACCGTTAAATTAATTCTGATTATAACTTTATTACCATATTTTTTACTTAAAGGATTAGAATATGCAATTTTCTTTATTGTTATAACTAATATAGCATCAGAATTAACATCTATTGTTATTTTTATCTTTTTACTTCCTAAATTTAAAACTACAAAAAGTGAATTAATTCCTAATAAAAAGACTATCAAAGATTTATTTAGTATTGCTATACCAACTACAGGAAGTAGATTAATTGGAAGTATAGGATACTTTTTAGAACCAATTATTCTAACTTTTGTATTAATCAAGATAGGTTATTCTAATAAGTTTATCATTAATGAGTATGGGATTATTAATGGGTATGTGTTACCATTAATTCTTCTTCCTTCTTTTTTTACGGGCGCTATATCTCAGGCATTAATACCTAATATATCTAAAGGATATAGTAATAAAAACTATACTTTTATTAAAAAAAGAATTAAACAAGCTATATTGGCATCTTTGGTAATTGGTATTCCAGCTACTTTTGTTTTTATGTTCTATCCTGAGTTACCTTTAAAGTATATCTATAATACTAATAAAGGAATTACTTATACTAAATTTTTAGCTCCTATATGTTTAATGCACTATATTCAATCTCCTATATCTAGTAGCTTACAGGCTATGAATAAAGCTAAAATATCTTTAAAAGGAACTTTCTATGGTATGATTATTAGAACAATTCTTTTATTTATTTTATCTTATCTGCATATTGGGATATGGGGTCTTATTATAGCTACTGGTATAAATATCGTTTTTGTTACAATGTTTGATTATTATCATGCAAAAAAAATAATACAAAAACATCTATAGCTATTTTTGTATCATATTCAGTAAATTAATTTTAAACATATCTTTATCAGCGTGCTGCTTTGACACCATTACTCCTTTGTATGTAACTAACTCTGATGCATGCCCTTCTGATAATATATCTATTGGTTCAAATTTGTCTAGCATAACTATTTTTTCTGTATGGTAAACTAAATAATACAGTCTAATATCTCCATGAACCTTAGAAAACATAGCATCAGTTGGTAATTTTAGTTCATATGTTGTTGTATTTCTTTCTTTGTCAGTAGCAATTACTTTTCCTAAGAATTTTCCTTGTTTTAAATTAGGATAGTAATCAAAATATAATTTTTTGTAAGCTAACATATTATATTTTTTTATAGATCTTTCAAGTTTTTTAAACTCATTTTCATTGACATAATCAAATACATAAATATCTTTCATTAGTTCACCTACCTTTCCTTATTATCTATTAATATATTATCATGCCTTTTTACCATTGTCAATGAAAAAAAGTGAATTTTACTTCACTTTACATTATTTGACAAGTTATTTTGTATTCTCTGTTTTAACATATCCTTTATTTATTAAATATGAATCATTATCACTAGAACTATATCTAATATAGTTTATACCCTTTTTATAGGTAAAGATCCGATAACGATAATAAGTTACAGCATCTTCTTTAGTACAAGTTTTATCATTATCAATTCTTCTATAACCATATACTGGTACTTTTCTTGTTCCATAGACTGGTGTGGTTTTAGTATCATAAACAGCTACAATATTACCATTTTCATTTTTGGTACCTACTTTAGTAGTTTTAGTTGTATATCCTGCAATATAAGTTTCTTCTTTATATCCTGCAATATATCGTTGGTTTTCATGGATAGAACAATCATATTCACTTGTTTGTGTTTCTGTTTTAGTTTCTATTTGTTTATATAAACTTGCTTGTTCTTCAGTAGTACTCCATTCAGACCAATCACTATAAGTTCCCACACTTTCACTAGGACTTAATACATACTCATATAATGAATAATCAGTTTGAACAGGTGTATCTGGTACTGTTATCTCAGTTGGTGTTTCTACAGATTCTGTAACTGGTTCTTCAACTTTAGTTGCTTGTTTTTTTACTTCAACTTTTTTCTCACAATATTTATTATTCTTACAATAATCATAATTACCCATATAAGTTGTTAAAGTTGCATTTTCACTACCACATATTAGCGTGAGTGTCATTTTATAATTATCATTGTTTGAGTTTTTAATAAATGTTACGTTTGAATTAACTTCATCACATTTATTACCATCTTTGTCTAATAAAGTGGCCATCATATGGTTTTCATTGAT
This sequence comes from uncultured Erysipelotrichaceae bacterium, assembly GCA_902795725.1. GTDB lineage: Bacteria > Bacillota_I > Bacilli_A > RF39 > UBA660 > RUG12438. The sequence goes on along the minus strand of CADBLY010000034.1, from coordinate 3,403 downwards.
TAAATTATCTAAAGTAATAATTTCTTTATTTCCTAAAGCATCTACTTTTTTAATAAAATACTTCTCAGATGTGTCTTTAAAGTTCTTTAAATTATCATAAAAGATATCACTGTAGCTTTTATTTATAGAAACTAAATCACTTTTACTATAAAGCTCAGTAGGAACTGTTTTTTTTGTAACTTTTTTATTTTTAGGCATAACTAAAATAATTGCAAATACAATAATTAAAATAACAAGCGCAATTAAGATATAAAATTTAATTGATGCCTTTTCCCTTCTTTCTTTATACATTAAATCACCTTTTCACTAATAATATTCTAACACATCATAACCTATTTAGCAATATTAAGTAATATAAGTGTCATTCCATTATTACGATAATGTGTTTGATATTCTAATACATTATTATGTTTAGATAACATTTTATATATTTCATTTTTTAAAATACCTGAACCAATCCCATGAACAACACATATAACTTCATTCTTCATCTTGATATTATCATTAATAAATTCAAGAGTCTTTACTCTAGCACTATCTCTATCATATCCATGAAGATCAATACTAGGTAAATTATCAGTAAAAATTACTTCGGCTAATCTCATTAGCTATTCTCCTAACTTCATTATTATCAAAGACAGAATTTCTCCCACCTACTCTAGTTACTGATAAAGCTCCAGTAACATTAGCAAATAATAGGATATGTGGTATATCCCATCCTTGCATTAAACCATAGACAAAAGCTCCATGGAAAATATCTCCTGCTCCTGTTGAATCAACTGGTTTTACTTTAATTGTTGGCATTATTTTTACTCCATCACTATAATAAGCACAACCCTTATCTTCAAGCGTTATAACAACATTTTTAAAATCATTATTTAATTTAGTAAATACCTTATCTAAATTATCTACACTTTCATTAGTATACTTTAAAGCGAAATCTAAAGAACAAACAACATAATCCACTCTCTTACATAAATCAACTACTTCATCTGTCACACGTCCAGCATCGATCACACTCACACCACATTTATCAATCATCTTTAGCGATATGTCATATTCTTGGCCATCAATTAACAAATAATCAAAATCCTTATCAATATCCATCGTTAATTTTAAGTTACTAGGATGATATGCTAAAGCAGTACGACTACCACTTTTTTTATTAACAATAACATAAGAAGTAGTAGTTTTATGATTTGGACTAATCTCTAAATAATCCGTATTAACATTATCTTTTAAAAACTCATCCTTTATCTTTTTTCCATCTTGATCATCACCGACAACTCCCGCAAAAGATACATCTATACCCCATTTACCAAGTAAATAAGCGGCATTAGAAGCAGGGCCGCCTCCACATTCTAGCCTTTCATTAATTCTATTTTTGGTATTTTCTAAAGGATACTCACTCATTGGAATAACAACATCCCAAGTAGCATGTCCTAAACAAAGTACATTCATATTCCACCTCTTTTATTAATTAGTTATTGCGTTTTTATATACATTGATAACCGGACGCACTACCCAGTCTCCACCTTCTGCCCATACGGATCTTGTATAAATATGATCAGAATTATACACTTCATGTACCGACGAATGATATTGATCATTACAAGCTGTCATTGTCCAATATCGGTATTGCGAATTATACTTCCAAGTGTTAGAGGCTGGTATATTATTATATTCATTATAAGTTATTAGTCTGGCCATATAGTCATCGACTTCCTTTAATACCCCATCTGCAAAATGAGAAGCCCAATTATCTACTACATGTTTTATATCTGAATCTTCATAAGTGTTAAGACATCCACTAATTATACTAGTATTACCATTATATCTACAATCCTCACTAGTATAAAAAGTAATTCCTCCATAACCATTATTATTCCAAGACCTACCTCTTGAAGAAGACGTATATTTATTAACATATTCTCCTCCATATGTATTAACTTCATTTACCGTTAATGGTTCGGCTTTTAAAGCTACAACATAGTCTTGCGTTTTAGAACTATCTGCAATAATATAATAACTATATCCGTCCAATGTGAAGGTATTTCCAATGCTGTAAACTTGATATACATCCTCACTTACTTTTTTATTGATATACTTAAAAACTTTATCAACACCATCTACCCTACATCCTTTTAAAGTTATAATTCCATTTTCAATAATCAATTTATCGCAAGTTACTTCTTGTCCACTATATTCTATTTTATAACTACTTAATGTATTAGGAAACTGACTATACTCAAGTTCAGAGTGTTCTAGAGCATACAATCCTACCGCATTTTCTACGGCTCTTCCATAACTTTCAATACTTCTTTTGACTGAATTTTCTCTTACGTTATTTATAATACTTATAACAATAGGTACAGCAATTAAAGCTAGTATTGCTAGTACTACTAGTACTGCCAATAATTCAATTAATGTAAATCCCTTTTTCTTCATATACATTCTCTTTTCTATCATAACAAGTATACATTAATTTTCTATTTATTTCAATGGAATAACGCGAATATATAATGTATTAGACATTATATGTGTAAAGAAAATTGACAAGAAGAAAGATGTGTGATAATATATGGATGTAAGGCAGATATTCTGCATATAATAAAATGGAACACCTAATTTTGTTGGGTGAGCCAAAATGTTTTGTTTCACCTAACAATTGTTAGGTGATTTGCTTTTAATTAAGCACTACAAATAGTAATGCAATAAGTAAAAGGATGATAAGTAGTAACATAAAGATAAAAAAATCTTTTTTACTCATATGCATCACCTCCAATTCTGATAATCGGAGGCACACCCAACTATTAAATGTTCCATAATCATTATACCATTTGTCCAATATTTAATCAAGAACAAATGTTTGAAAAAAGCACTCTTTGGGAGTGCTTTAATATTTAAATTACTTAATAATTTCAGAGATATTACCTGAACCAACTGTTCTACCACCTTCACGAATTGAGAACTTAGTTCCATTTTCAATTGCGATTGGAGCGATTAATTCAACAGTCATTTCAACGTTATCTCCAGGCATAACCATTTCTACACCTTCAGGTAATTCAATAACACCAGTTACGTCTGTAGTTCTGAAATAGAATTGTGGACGGTAGTTTGAGAAGAATGGAGTATGTCTTCCACCTTCGTCTTTGCTTAATACATAAACTTGAGCTTTGAATTTTGTATGAGGTGTAACTGAACCTGGTTTAGCAAGTACTTGACCACGTTCAACTTCTTCACGAGCGATACCACGTAATAATACTCCGGCATTATCTCCTGATTCAGCATAATCAAGTTGTTTTCTAAACATTTCGATTCCAGTAACAACTGTTTTCTTAGTTGGTTTAAGTCCAACGATTTCAACTTCGTCATTAAGTCTTAATTGACCTCTTTCAACACG
>CADBLY010000033.1 GCA_902795725.1 uncultured Erysipelotrichaceae bacterium | reverse complement strand
TGGTCTGTGGAGAAGTCTTAGATTTCTATGAAGCAGAAAATGTGAACCGTGAGGTTCACAGGTCAAAATTTATTTTGACTTTTGTTCTACCCCATATTAATACATTAATACATAAAGTGTATAATCTTGTAAAAAAAAGAATTCTAATAAGCAATTGGCACGACCTAGTTGTATACAGCTCTTGCTCAAAGAATTCATGATATGATTTATTTTTATCATCTATAAAAATAAAATAACAAGTAAACCAACTATAAAGCAATAAATACTAAAATAAATTAATTTACCTTCATTAACAATCTTTCTAAACCATTTGGTAACTAAGAATGTTACAATTCCAGCTACTAATACAGCCATAAAGTAATTAAAATACAAACTAGAGTCAATATGTAAATCGGATATTTCTAATACCATAGCCGCTATACTCATAGGAATATATAACATAAATGAATATTTAAACGCCGTATCTCTTTTTAACCCTGAAAACATACCTCCAACAATAGTAGAACCACTTCTACTTATACCAGGAAGTAATCCCAGTATTTGAAAACAACCAACAGTTAAAGCATCTTTAACTGTTAATTTACTATCATCTTTCTTACCTTTAAAATTTCTAATCATAAATAGTAATATTGATGTAACAATAAGTGATATACCAACTACTTTAACATTATTATCTATTTTATCTAAAACATCAAACTTACTGAATATTAGACCCATAAAACCTGCCGGGATGCATCCAATAACAATTAAGAAGCAATATCTAAATTTACTTTTATTTCCTTTTTCATCTGTTGTTAAATACTTAAAAAAACCAATGATTAACTCTTTAATATCTTCTCTAAATAATATAATAATAGCTATTAAACTGCCAAAATTAGTTAATATAGCTAATGTATCAAAATCAATATTCACACTCATTAATTTTTTAAAAATCATTAAATGTCCACTACTAGATACCGGAATAGTTTCTGTCATTCCTTGAATAAAACCTAAAAACATATATTTAATTAACTCTATCATACTTACCTCACTCTCAATATAATTATATACTATTTTTATAAATTAATAAATATAAAATATTTTAATACAATTAAATAGGTGAATACTAATGCCTAGAATATTTGCGTTTTTAGTAGGATTTGGCTTAACAGTTATCGGTTTTGTCTATATAATTAGCTATTTAAATCTTTTAACGATTGGGTATAATTTTATCGATTATGTTAAGTTTATAATTAGAAGAATAGAATGTTTAATGGCTATTATAGGCATTATCATAATGTCTATATCTTTAATACACAAAGGAGATGACTATGAAATACGTATATGATGTAACCCTAAATTTAAAAAGTAATTATCTAGATTTTTTTGAGTGGAATAAAAATGACAAAATCAATCATCTAAGAAAACTACCTATTATTAAAATATCCAATAATGACCTACTAAACTTTATAAATTCTAATATTATTATTAGTATTGATTTATTAAACAATATCAAAATAGGTCATAAATATATATGTATGTTTATATCTGAAAATAATAGTATTGTAATAGAATTTGATAACAAAGGCCAATCTATTTTGAAAAGTTCTTTAATTGTTGATGAAGAACTGGATATTCTAGAAAATTTTTATAAACTACCATGTATTAAAATAAACTATAAAGTATTATCTATAACTAAGCAAGCACTATTAACTAGATTAGAATCTGAAAGAATAACCTATTTAAGAAATTCTTTAAGAAAGCTAAAACTACCTAATGATCAGCACAAAATTAAATACCTTTATTTTGAATGCTTTAATAAATTAGAATCTGATCCATCTATTGCCCTGAAAGAAATACAAAAATCTATCCATAATAATAAAAATTTATCCCATTTATATCAATTTTTTAAACTAATTCAAACCAATTAATGTTACAATATTATTGGTGATGTACGTGAATATAGAATCATTAGACCATAAAGGAAGAGGTATAACTAAAATAGATAATAAAATTACTTTTGTAACTAATGCCCTTGCTTTTGAAGATGTAGATATTATTATTACAAAAATAAAAAAGAAATATAATGAAGCCAAAGTATCTAGGTATAATAAAATAAGTAAAGATAGAATAGAACCACTATGTCCATATTATTTATTATGTGGTGGCTGTAATATTGCTCATATGTCATATCAAGAACAATTAAAATTTAAACAAAATAAAATAGCTAATATTATAAATAAATATTTAGATAAAAATATAGAAATCAATGATATCATATATAGTAAGCAATATAATTATCGAAATAAACTAACTCTTCAAGTTAATAATGAAATAGGGCTATATAAACAAGAAACCAATGATATAATAAACATTGATAAATGTTTAATCTCTGATAAATGTATAAATGATAAAATAAAATATCTAAACAATCTTGATTTAAAGAAAATAAAACAATTTATCTTACGGATATCTGATGAAGAAATAATGTTAATTATAGTAGGAAATAAAGATTTAGATATTACACCTATCTTTAAATACTTTGATAATATTGTTATAAAAGATGATAAATATTATTTAAAAAAAGGTAACGATTATATTTTAAAAAGAATAAACAATCTTTACTATAAAATCTCCTTAGATTCCTTCTTTCAAGTAAATTATGACATAATGATAAAATTATATGATTATATTAAAAAGAACTGTCAAAATAGTTTAAATGTTTTAGATTTATATTGTGGAACAGGAAGTATTAGTATTTATATAAGTGATGTAGTAAAAAAGGTAAATGGAATTGAAATAAACGAAAATGCAATTGAAGATGCTAATTACAATAAAAAAATAAACAAAGTAGAAAACATTAACTTTATATGTAGTGATACAAAAGATATTAAATTAAATGAATACTATGATACCATTATTGTAGACCCACCACGTTCCGGTTTAAATAAAAGTATTATAAAAGAAATACTAAAAGTAAAACCACAAAAGATAATTTATGTTTCATGTGATCCCATGACTCTTACTAGAGACTTAAAAGATTTAAAAAATGTATATGATATTGACTCTATCACTCCTTTTGATATGTTTCCTAATACCTATCATGTAGAATGTGTAACTATACTTAATTTGGAATAATTGTAACTTATAAAATATTTTCATTTACACTTCCTACTGTCAAGCAAATAAAAAAACACATATTTTTATTGGATATAAATAAAAGGTATGATACAATATCTATAGAGAGTAGGTGTCATTATGAATGAAGTGAGAAACAAATTATTAGTTTTTTTAGAAAGTTTAATAAAACAATTGCTATTATCAAATTCATATAATAATATAAAAATGTTTTATCAACAAAACCCTAATCTCCAAGTATTAATAAACAACAATAACCATGTTATCTCAAATCCTGAATTAAAGAAAGCTTTATTAAAATTTTTAACTAATCAAGATTATATAAATATATTAAACAAAATAAATAACGAAATTTATACTAAACCAGTAAATAATCCAGTTAATGTAGATAAAGTAATGCCAACAGATAAAGATATATCATTTCTAGAATTAACGGATGTAAATCGTTCTATCCTTAGTGAAGAAGAACAAACTATTTATGATAAAGCTATTCATATAGCTATGGGTTATAATGGCAATCATAATTTAAAAATAGGGATTAAAAAAGGCCATATTATCCCACTAATTCAAGATGAAACAGGAAAAGAATATAACTTAAATGAAATTGAAGAACCATCAAACAAAAAAAACACAACCAAAGGGTTCTCTGACAGTCTTATTCTAGCTTTTATTATTGGATCCATAATAGGAATTATCTTTTTAAATATATATAGTAGATTTATGAAATAGAAGGTGATGCAATGAACCAAGAAGATAACAAAGTAACCGAAGAGTCTTTGACTCTTGATTATAATGATTTATATAAATTAGAATCCAATGAAGAGACAACAAAGAAAGAATTAAATCCTAATGATATCATGTTTGAAAAAGAAGATCATATTGAAGATCAAACAATAGTAAGAAAGCAAGAAATAGCTGACACAAAGAAAAACTTAACTTTTATGATAATTATTGTTATTGTATTAATTGTTATTGTATTATTTCTTTTTCCTGCTGTTTTTAAAATAATAAACAAATAAAAAGATCTATTGTCATTATTGATAGATCTTTTATATTTGTAGTATTTGCCCAATTTTTAAAATATCACTAGTTAAATTATTGATTTTTTTAATATCTTGAACCGTTCTATTAACTTTACGAGCAATACTATATAAAGTATCACCGGCTTCTACTATATATGTTTCAAAAGAATTATTAATACTAGGGATTTTTAATATCTGACCAACGCTTAAAATATTGCTACTTAAATTATTTATATTTTTTAATTCATCTACTGTTGTATTAAATTTAGACGCTAAATTATAAAGCGTATCTCCACTTTTAACCTTGTAGGTATTATTCAAAGCTTTAGAAGGTGGTAAAATTAATGTCTGTCCAACCTTCAATAGATTACTGCTTAGATTATTAAGCAACATTATTTCATCAACACTTGTATTAAATTGACTTGCAATACTATATAAAGTATCACCATTAACAACTGTATAGCTTCCTTTGTTATTATCATCTTTTAGTTTTAATACTTGACCTACCTTTAGTAAATTACTATCTAAATTGTTAATTTTTTTTATTTCATCTACACTAAGACCAACCTTTTTAGCAATACTCCATAATGAATCACCCGATTTAACTATATAACTATTTTGATTGTTAGCACCATCATAACTTAATCCTGTATACTCAGAAATAGCTTTTACAACAGCCTCGGCATAGTCTTGCCAATTGCTTTTTAATTGAACAACATCATCACCTTTACTATCTAAAAAGCCATATTCAATAATCATAGCTTCTGTATCACCAGTATTTCTTAGCATAAAATAGTAATCTTTACTTGGATTACTAGGAAGTCGTCTTTGATATGCTTTTCTAATATTCTGTCCTTCTTCACCAAGATATTTTAAAATAAGATTAGGTAAAGTATCACTTACTCTCAAAGCATAAATAACTTCCGCACCATCTCCACCTCGTGCGTTCACTTACCATTAGAATAAAAATAAGCCCTAGCTAGATAAACTAGTTAGGGCTTAAATATTAAACTATACTATGCTTTTTTTACCTTTTCTACCATATGGATTACGAGCTAAATTTCTATTCTCATATTTAAATGAAATCGCTGGTACAATATCATATTTAAAATATATAGCAATATTTCTATCCTTATCTATAACTATTTTATCTACTAATGTATCTATTAATTC
>CADBLY010000032.1 GCA_902795725.1 uncultured Erysipelotrichaceae bacterium | reverse complement strand
TAATTATAGTATAATCTTTACAGTGAAAGGGTGATACCATGATCGAAAGATTACAAAATATTGAAGAAAGATACAACGAATTAACTGAAGAATTAATGAAACCTGAAACTATTAATGATATAAAAAAGACATTAGAATTAACTAAAGAACAAGCTAATTTAAAAGATGCATACGAAGCATATCAAACTTACAAAGGAATTATAAACGATATAAAAGTAGCAGAAGAGATGTGCTTAGATCCTGATATGCAAGAATATGCAAAAGAAGAATTAGACAATTTAAAGAATAAAAAAGCAAAATTAGAAAGCGATTTAGAAATTCTATTATTACCAAAGGATCCTAATGATAGCAAAAATGTTATAGTTGAGATCAGAGGAGCAGCAGGTGGTGATGAAGCTAATATTTTTGCTGGAGATTTATATAGAATGTACTCAAAATATGCTGAAAAACAAGGATGGACTATTGATGTTATTGAAGAAGAACACAACGATTCAGGTGGATATCCGCTTATTATTTTTAGTTTAAAAGGTGATAGTGTATATTCTAAATTGAAATATGAAAGTGGCGCGCACCGTGTTCAAAGAGTACCAGTTACAGAAACTCAAGGTAGAGTTCATACTTCAACAGCTACTGTACTTGTAATGCCTGAAGCTGAAGAATTTGATTATGAATTAGATATGAGCGAAGTGCGAATTGACATTACTCGTGCATCAGGAAATGGTGGCCAGGGAGTTAATACAACTGATAGCGCTGTTCGTTTAACACATATTCCTACAGGGCTAGTAGTTTATTCTCAGACAGAACGTTCACAAATAAAAAATAAAGAAAAAGCTATAAAAATTCTCCAAACTCGTCTTTATGATTTAAAACTACGTGAAAAAGAAGAAAAAGAAGGCGCTGTTAGAAGAAGTAAAATTGGTACTGGTGATCGAAGTGAAAAAATAAGAACATATAATTATCCACAAAATCGAGTTACAGATCATCGTATAGGCTTTACCTTAAAACAACTTGATCGAGTTATGGAAGGTAATTTAGATGAAATAATTGAAGCTTTAATTACAGAAGATCAAATGCGAAAATTAAGGGGTGAATAATCTTTTAATTTTTTCTATATATGGATAAAAAGTAGGTGCAGATATGATAAATAATAAAAGAAAAGAATTAGAACAAACGATAAATAATATTAAAGATGGAATAATACCTAAATATCAAGAATATGAAAAATATAATTATATGACTATCCATATCATTCTTAAATATCAAAGAGCTAAACAAATATCTAAATTTATAAAAGAAGGAAATCATGATTTAGTAAAACAATATATGAAGTATTATTCAAAATGTGATTTACTAGAACAATTTATAGAATATTTTTTTGAAGATATTCCATACAATTTTATTATTAATTTAAAAGAAATAATTAATTATATGGTGGATAATCCTAATTACCATCCAAAAGGAATAGATCTATATAAAAAACTATTATCATTTGATGAATTAAATATCCAACAAATAAAGAAATTATATAATGATTATAACACTAAAGATACTGCCAAAATGTTTTATCAAGATTTTCGATTAGCAAGAGATATGGCTTATCAAGACATTAATAAGAATTTATTAAATGTAACTAAAGATATAATGTATTTAAATGGACAAGAATTCTACCTATGTATTCATTCTTCAAATAATCAATATTGGAACACGCAAGCAAAAGTATTATCACTTAGTTTAATAAGTCATGATAACATCTCCCACTATGGTCAAAAAACAAGATACCTATTTTATGGTTTTTCCAATTTAAAAATAGATCATATTATTCATATGTATCATGCCGATTCATACACTAGTTATACTTATGGAACAGATAAGCCACAAAGAATACTCACACCAAGCAAACTAATTCAAGAAACTAAAAAGTATAACGAGATATTTTATAAACTAGATGAAAGCATAAAACCTGATTTATTAATATGTTTTGATAAAATAACCAATGAACATCTTATGCTAGCAAATGAAATGAATTTAAAAATAGTTGTAATTAATTCTAAAAAATATCAAGAAAAAACAGGTAAAGAACATATCTTTCAAAACAACTATATAACTAAAAAAGAACAAATAGATTATGATATACTAAAAGAAGTAAAGAAGATGAAATAACTTATGACAGATATAGAATATTTAAAAAAATACTATCAAGGTAATATAGATGAAGCCTTACATAAATTAAAACAAGGAATGCCTGTTCAATATATTGTTGGAGAAGTAGACTTTTATGGATATCCTATTAAAGTAAATAAAGATGTTTTAATTCCCCGTTTTGAGACTGAACAATTAATTGAATATACTCTTAAATATATTAATGAAATGTTTAATAAACCTATTGATATTGTTGATATAGGAACAGGTAGTGGTTGTATTGCAATAACGTTAAAAAAGAATGTTAATTGTCATATTGATGCTGTTGATATCTCATCAAAAGCACTAGATATAGCTATATATAATGCTAAAAAAAATAAAGTTGATATTAATTATATTCAAGGAGATATGTTAAACCCACTATCTAAAAAGTATGATCTAATAATTTCTAATCCACCATATATTAGCTACGATGAGAAAATAATGGACATCGTAAAAAATAATGAACCACATTTAGCATTATATGCTTTAAATGAAGGTCTATATTATTATGAAGAAATATTAAAAAACTGTTCTAATTTTTTAAAAGATAAATATTTAATAGCATTTGAAATAGGACAAACACAAGGTAAAAAAATTAAAGATCTAGCTTTAAAATATTTAGATAATATAGAAGTAATCATAAAACAAGATATGCAAGGATTAGATAGATTTATTTTCATTAGAAAGGATTAATATGACTAAAGAAGAAATAAGTAAAATAGATAATTGGAAATATGAAAAAGAATTATATAAACAAGGTATTAATTATATAGGTGGAGTGGATGAAGTAGGTCGTGGACCATTAATTGGTCCTGTAGTTGCAGCATGTTGTGTATTACCCAAAAATTTTAAATTAGATGGATTAACAGATTCTAAAAAGATTAGTGAGAAAAAACGAGAAGAATTTTATGATTATATAGTTAATAATTGTATTGCTTATGGAGTTGGTGAGTGTAGTCCCAGTGAGATAGATGAAATAAATATCTATGAAGCAAGCAAAAAAGCTATGATTAAAGCAATAGATAAAGTAAAAAGTCAAATATCTTTAGAACATATTTTAGCAGATGCCATGCCCCTTCGTTTAGACATTCCATCGACTTCTATTATTAAAGGTGATTTAAAGAGTATTTCTATTTCAGCTGCATCTATTATAGCCAAAGTAACTCGTGATAGAATGATGATAGAATTAGATAAAAAATATCCAGAATATGATTTTAAAAATCATAAAGGTTATCCTACTCGTCAGCACTATGATGCTTTAAATAAATATGGTTTAATTGATGGATATCGAAAAACATATAAACCGGTTATAAAAATATTAAAAGGAGAAAAACTATGAAATTACTTTTAAGCCATATAGCTGATTTAGATGGTATCACACCTATTATTCTATTAAAACTATTAAATATTGATTTTGATTATCAATTATTTGAAGTAGGACAAATCAATGATTACTTAAATGAAAAGATTGATAATAATCAGTTAGATAGTTATGATGAAATATTTATAACCGATTTAAGTGTGTCAAAAAGTATAGCCGATAAAATAATGATGAGTAAATATAACAACAAAATTAAACTATTTGATCATCATAAAAGTGCGGAATGGCTAAATAATTATGATTTTGCAAATGTCTGTGAATCAATTAATGGATTTATGGAATGTGGAACAACTTTATTCTATAAATACTTAGTCAATACCTTTGAATCTAAAATTTTAACTAAAGAAAGTGTGATTACCTTTGTTGAATTGGTAAGAGAAGGAGATACATGGCAATTTACCGATTTAAAAAATGATTCTGATAATTTAAATGCTTTATTTAACTTTTATGGTATTGAAGATAGCATTGATAAATTTACTGATTTTTTATATCATAATCAAAGTTTCTATTTCGATTCAACAGAGCTAGAAATAATTAAATGTTTAAATAGAAAACAAACTAATTACTTAAAATATATGGAAGATAAAGTATTATTTAAACGGATTGATAATTATGATATTGGAATAGTTTTTGCAGAACAATATCGTAGTTCACTAGGACATCATTTAGCCCAAATTTATCAAGATAAAGTTGATTTTATAGCTATTATTAATTTAAATCGTCATGTTAGTTTTCGTGGGATAAAAGATATTGATATTAGTTTATTTGCCAAGAAGTTTGGTGGTGGTGGACATCCTAAAGCATGTGCTATACCACTTCCTAACTTCCTAAAAGATATTATTATTAAGGAGATATTTAATGACAATAGATAAAATAGTAGTAGGCCCTTTAGAAACTAATTGTTATGTTTTAAGTATTGATAATCAAGCATTGGTTATTGACCCTGGTGCAGATATAAACAAAATAAATAAAGCTATAGGAAATAAAAAAGTAATAGGTTGTGTCATTACACACTATCATTTTGACCATATTGGGTGCATCAAATATTTTGATAAAATATTTGATATTCATAATCTAAAAGAAGGAATGAATACCATTGGGCCCTTTACTTTTGAAGTAATTTATACACCTGGTCATAAAGAAGATCTAATATGTCTTTATTTTAAAGAAAGTAATATAATGTTTGTTGGTGATTTTATCTTTAAAAATGGAATTGGAAGATGTGATTTAAAAGGTGGAAACATTAATCAAATGAAAGACAGTATAAGTAAAATAAGTAAGTATAAATCTGATATAATAGTTTATCCTGGACATGGTAAAACAACTATATTAGGATCAGAACTAAAGAATATAAATAGACATTGGTAAAAAATTTAACAATAATACATTAAGGAGTATCATATGAACAAATTAGAATTAGAAAATGCACGGAGAAAAATATATTATTTATTTAAAGAAAATATTATTGAAAAAGAAGATATTAGATTAATTAGTCAATTATCATTCGATGAAATTGTTAAACTTGAACCTAATAATAAAAATAAAATATTGTATTCTATTTATGTTTATCCGTTTTTACTTTGTAATGACTACATGTTTACAAACGGAATATTGTTTTTACAAACAGAAGAAATTGCATATCTTCTTGTAAGAAGATATAATATGGAAATAGATGAATTATCATATCAATTAAAAGAATATGATATTAAACAAGATGAATATTATTGTCAAGTAAATCGTTTGAAAAAAATGTATTTTGAAAGCAGTATTATTGGAAGACGTATTCAACAATATTATAAAAATATAATAAAATCTGAAAAAATCATAAAGCAATATCATAAGTGCAAAGACTATTATTGAAATAAAAAGAAAAATGTGCTAAAATAATCTAAAGCGATGACGAAAGAGTAGTAGTAAAAGTAGTTATTAATAGAGAGTTAGTGGTCGGTGGAAACTAATAATAATCTTTTATGAATTCACTTTCCAGCAATATATTAGAAAAAATATATCGGTGATGCGTTATAATCTTAAGTGCATAATAAATATTATGAAATAGGGTGGTACCGCGATTCATCGTCCCTATACTCATAATATTTTTTTTGAAAGGAGATTAATTATGGATTTAAAAAGTCTTAAAGAAGAGATTAGTAAAAGAATAAATACTGATGATTTACAAAAAATAAATGAGATAAAAACGGAATATTTAGGTAAAAAAGGTAGCATTACAGAATTATCCAAAAAGATGAAAGAATTATCTAATGAAGAAAAAAAAGAGTTTGGTAAGAAGTTAAATGAACTAAAAAAAGCAGCTAATGATATGTTTGAAAATAAAAGAAAAGAAATAGAGCAAGCACTATTAAATAAAAAATTAGCTAGTGAAAAAATAGATATTACTTTACCAAGTAGAAAAACAGTTAGAGGAAGCAAACATCCTTTGTCAAGAGTTCAAGAAGAATTAGAAGATCTATTTGTATCTTTAGGATATGATGTTTATGAAGGTCCAGAGATAGAAAGTGACGAAAACTGTTTTCAAAGATTAAACTTACCAAGCGGCCATCCTGCTCGTGATAGTCAAGATACTTTCTATTTAGAAAACGAAGAAGATAAGTATCTTCTCCGCACTCAAACATCTACTGCTCAAGTACATGCTATGCTTGAAAATGAAAACAAAGAACCAATGCGTATTGTTTGTCCAGGTAAAACCTATAGAAGAGATGACGACGCTACCCATTCTCATCAATTCATGCAATTTGAAGGTCTAGTAATTGGAGAAGATATTTCTTTAGCTAACCTAAAAGCAACCTTAGAATTATTCTCAAAAAAATTACTAGGTGAAAAAACAGAAATTAGATTTAGACCAAGTTACTTTCCATTTACCGAACCATCCGTTGAAGTTGATGTAACTTGCTTTAAATGTCATGGAAAAGGATGTAATTTATGTAAAGAAAGTGGTTGGATTGAAGTATTAGGTGCTGGCATTGTTCATCCTAATGTCTTAAGAATGAATGGTTATGATCCAGAAAAATATACTGGTTTTGCATTTGGACCAGGCTTAGATCGTTTTGCAATGTTTAAATATGGTATAACTGATATAAGATATTTATATGGAAATGATATAAGATTCCTAAAACAATTCGATAGAAAGGATGATATTAATGAAATTAAGTCGTAAATTTGTTAGCGAATATATAGAACTACCTGATATTGATATTAAAAGCATTGCTGAAGATATGACTCGTGTTGGAAATGAATATGACAGTGCGGAAAAACTAATAAACGCTACTAACTTAATAATTGGTGAAGTAATTGATTGTATTCCACACCCTGATAGTGATCATTTAAATGTCTGTAATGTAAATGTTGGAAGTGAAATTTTACAAATTGTTTGTGGCGCACCTAATTGCCGTAAAGGCTTAAAAGTTATTGTTGCTTTAAATGGAGCTAAACTACCTGATGGAGAGATAAAAAAAGGAAAAATAAGAGGTATTGAATCGAATGGTATGATGTGTTCTAAAAAAGAATTAGGTATTGATAATAGATTCTTAACCGAAGAAGACATCAATGGTATTTGTGAATTAGGTAGTGATGCCATAGTAGGAGAAGATCCAATTAAGTACTTAGGATTAGATGATGAAGTAATTGACTTTGAATTAACATCCAATCGTGGTGATTTACTAAGTATAATAGGAATGGCTTATGAATTAGGAGCTATATATGATAAAAAAGTTAAAGATATTGATCTATCATTTGAAGAAAACAAAGAAAGTATTAAAGATAGTTTTAATGTAAAAATAGAAACTGAAAATTGTACTAAATTCTTAGCTAAAAAAGCTTTAAATGTTACCATAAAAGAAAGCCCTGATTTCATTAAAAATAGACTTATTGCAAGTGGTATTAGACCAATTAATAACGTTGTTGACATTTCTAACTATGTAATGTTAGAAACAGGTCAACCACTTCACTTCTATGATGCTGATAGACTAGGGGATACATTAATTGTTAGAATGGCTGAATCTAAAGAAAAACTTACAACACTAGATAATATTGAAAGAGAATTAACTAATAACGACATTGTTATAGCTGATAAACAACAAGCAATTGGTCTTGCCGGTGTAATGGGTGGTTTATCAACTGAAGTAGAAAATAATACTAAAAATATTATTATTGAATCAGCTATTTTTAATCCTACATTAATCAGAAAAACATCTAAAAAAATACTACGAAGTGAAGCAAGTAATCGTTTTGAAAAAGGTATTGATCCTGAAAGAACAAATATGGCTATTTTAAGAAGTTGTCACTTACTTGAAAAATATGCTAATGCAAGTATAGTAGGTGGAATATTAGAATATGATAAAACTGATAATAAAGAAAAAAATATAAATATAACAGTCGATAAAATAAACAAAGTATTAGGTATAAATATTCAAACTAAAGATATTATTTCCATTTTTGAAAGATTAGGATTTAAAGTAATTAAAGAAAAAGATTTCTTAAAAGTTACAGTACCAACAAGAAGACAAGATATATCTATAAAAGAAGATTTAATCGAAGAAGTAGGAAGAATATATGGTATGGATAAAATACCAAGTATTATGCCAAATGTGCCAAATAAACCTGGTCACTATAATAAAACTAATCGTGCAATCAAAAATAAAATGGTATCTCTAGGTTTAAATGAAACTTTATCATATGCATTAATACCAAAAAGTGAAGTACACAAATATACTTTAGATAATTTTGAAAGTATCAATGTAGATAAACCAATGAGTGAAGATAGAGCTACTCTAAGATATAGCTTATTATATTCTATGGTTGAAATATATAAATATAATAAAGCTCGTAATCAAAAAGATATATCTATTTTTGAAATGGGTAAATGCTTTTACAAAGAAAGTAATGAATATAAGGAAGACTTAAAACTTGCTTGTTTAATGACTGGTGATTACTATCTTGGAATTCATAATGATAAAGTAGATTTCTATATTATTAAAGGAATACTTGAAGAATTATTAGATTATCTAGGATATAATGGTAGATATAGTTTAGTAGTAAATAATATTCCAAATGAGCTACACCCAGGTATATCTGCTAATATCATTTTTCAAGGTAGTGAAATAGGTATTATCGGCAAACTACATCCTAACATTACAAAAGATGAAGTATACGTTTTTGAAATAAACTTAACTAAACTATTAACTAATAGAACAAGTAAAATGCAATTTAAAGAGATATCCAAATATCCAAGTATTGTAAAAGATGTAGCATTTATCGTAAAAAAAGACATAACCAGCGCATCAATAGAAAAAACAATCAAAAAAGCAGGTGGAAGATTACTCAATAATATTAAAATGTTTGATGTTTATACTGGAGAAAATGTAAGTTCTAATGAAAAATCCATTGCATATTCACTTACTTTCTCTGATGCAAATCGTACATTATCGGAAGAAGAAGTTATGAAAGTATTTAATAATATTATTAGTTCGGTAGAAAAAAGCGGTGCGAAACTAAGAGATAAATAATAAATAAAAAATGTCAATATTAGAAATTAACCCATGTTTCTATATATTGACATTTTTATATTAAAAAAAAGTTCATATGAACTGTTATTTACATAATGGGGTGGAATAAGGGATTCGAACCCTTGCATAATGGAACCACAATCCACCGTGTTAACCCCTTCACCAATTCCACCATCTCACTACGTATAAAAATATACCATAAATATTAATCTTTGTCAACAAGCATTTTCTTTATTGTATTATATAAGTATGGTTTATATTCATTTATTGATAAAGGATCACTATTTAAAATACAATTAAAACAAGTAGCTGAAGCTAATTCTATAATCATAAACAAAGTAATCTCTGGATTATCTAATCTAATATGATGTTCTTTAATACCATTAATAAACATATCTTTAATTCCATTAGCTTCATCTATTTTTTTATTTAAATTACTATTATATATACCATAAGATAAATTTTTTGAAATAAGTTTCAGTAATTTTTTTTGGTTACTTAAAACATCAATAATATAATTTAATATAAAAATAATTTGTTCTTCAAATTTTTCTATTCTAGTATTATATAATTTATCTAAGGCATTTTCGAATAATTCTTCTGATTTATTAGCTATTAATTGTTCTTCTAAATCATACTTATCTTTAAAATATAAATAAAATGTACCTTTTCCCACATCAGCATTATCGGCTATTTCTTGAATAGATGTATCATTAATACCTTTTTTTAAAAATAAATCATATGCACTATCAAATAATCTTTTTTTCTTTTCTATTTTTTTATCTAATATCATAATCCACCAACCTTTTTGTCAACTTCTTACAAATTAATTATATAATAATATTGACTAATGGTCAAGAGTGTGATAATATGTTTATGACCGTTAGTCAGAAAAGAGGCAAAATATGAAAAAAATAGGATATTTAATAACAAAATATTATAAAGTAATTTTAATACTAAGTATATTATTTGTTATACCAGCCCTAATTGGCATGTATAAAACAAAGATTAATTATGATATATTAGTATATCTTCCAGATGACATCGAAACCATTAAGGGAGAAAAAATACTAACAGATGATTTTCATACTGGAGCTTATGCAATAGCGATAATTGAAAATATGAAAGACAAAGATATTATATCCTTAGAACAAAAAATAAAAGAAATTGACGGTGTCTCCAAAGTAATTAGTATTGATGATATTACAGGTAGTCAAATACCTATAGAATATATTCCCAGTACAATCAAAGATAAAGTATCATCCAACAAATCAAAACTTGTATTCATTACATTTTCTAATTCTACAAGTGATGACAAAACCTTAGCTGCCGTTGAAAGTATTCGTTCACTTGTCAACAAATCATCTAAAGTAGGTGGTATGAGTGCGATGGTTTTAGATACTAAACAATTATTTAATAATGAAATGACATTGTATGTTATCATAGCTGTTATCTTTTGTATTATTGTTCTTATGATATCATTAGATTCATATATAGTACCATTCTTACTTATCCTAAATATTGGAGTAGCTATACTCTATAATATGGGAACCAATATCTTTCTGGGGGATATATCCTACATAACTAAAGCTATAAGTTCCGTTTTACAGCTTGGAGTTACAACAGATTTCTCCATCTTCCTATATCATAAATATGAAAGTGCTAAGAAAAAAAATAAAGACATAAAAAAAGCAATGACAAATGCAATAGCAGATACTTTAGTATCTGTATTAGGAAGTAGTTTAACAACAATAGCTGGTTTTTTAGCCCTTTGTACAATGAATTTAAAACTAGGTATGGATATTGGTATAGTTATGGCAAAAGGAGTTGTATTTGGTCTTATATGTGTTGTAACTCTCTTCCCAGCTTTATTGCTTACCTTTGATAAATTAATTGATAAAACTACACATAAAACAATATTACCTAAATTTAAACATATAAAAACCTTTGTTCTAAAACACTATAAGTTCATCTTTATAATTTTTATTATATTACTAATTCCAGCCTATAAATCGCAGACAAAAACACCAGTCTATTATAAATTAGATGAATCTATACCTGATAACTATGGATATACTAAAGCAACAAAAACTTTAAAAGACGATTATAATATAGTATCCCAAGAAATAATACTATTATCCAACGATTTATCCATAGCGGATACTAATCAAATGATAGATGAAATAGAAAAAATTCCAGGTATTAAAAGTGTATTAAGTTCATCAAAACTATATCAATATGGAATTGATGAAAGCATGTTAAACCAAGATTTAAGAAATATTATAAAAACAGATAAATATAAACTGATGTTAATTAATTCTAATTATGATATAGCAACTAATGAATTAAATAATCAAATAACCAAAATAACAAGCATTGTAAAAAAATATGATAAAAAAGCCATTGTTGCCGGGGAAGGTCCTCTAATGAAGGATTTAGTTGAAATAACCGACAAAGATTTTAAAAACGTTAACTACACAAGTATCATTATTATCTTTGCATTAATGCTATTAGTATTAAAATCAATCGCACTTCCCGTATTACTTGTTAGTGTGATAGAATTTGCTATTTTTATAAATATGGGTATACCATATTTTGAAAGTACTCAAATACCATTTATCGCATCTGTAGTAATAGGAACTATACAATTAGGCGCAACAATTGATTATGCTATCTTAATGACTTCAACTTACTTAAATGAAAGAAAAAAAGGTAAAGAAAAAATGGAAGCTATTAAGTATTCATTAGATACTTCAATATCATCAATCTTTGTAAGCGGAATGTGTTTCTTTGCTGCTACAGTTGGAGTAGCGCTAGTATCTAAAATTGATTTAATAGGTTCATTATGTACTCTAATTTCTAGAGGAGCCATTATAAGTATGATTGTTGTTATGTTTGTTTTACCATCAATATTAATTATCTTTGATAAATTAATAGTAACAACCACACTAGGATTTAAGAAAGGAAGAAAAAATATGAAAAAGAAATTAGCTATTATAAGTATGATTTGTCTATTAAGTTTAACTGTTCTACCAGTCAAGGCCTTAACCAAAGAAGAAACAGTCTATGCTAAGTTAAATAGTAATGGAAAATTAAAGGAAGTAACCGTTACCAATCATTTAATAAATGAAGAAAAACAAAATACCATTATTGATTACTCTGATTTAACAAACATTGAAAATACAAGTAGCAATGCCAAAGTAACAATTAAAAATAATAAATTAACTTGGGACGCAAATAAAAAAGATATATATTATAAAGGAAAATCCAATAATACATTACCAATATCTTTAGATATTAAATATAAATTAAATAATAAAGAACAAAAATTAAACAATATACTAGGTAAAAAAGGGCATGTAGATATTATCATACACTATAAAAACTTAGATAAACATAATGATTTATACACACCATTCGTTATTGCAACAACCACCATATTAGATGGTACTAATAACTCAAATATTAATATTGATAATGGTAAAGTAGTATCTAATGGTACGAACTATATTGTAGCAGGTATATCCATGCCAGGGCTATATGAAAGTTTAAATATTGAATCTCTAAAAAATATGGATACCATAACTATATCATTTGATACAACTAAATTCTCACTACCATCAATCTATTCTGTAGCAACTCCTAAATTAATAGATAAAATTGATTTAGATAAAATAAATGGATTAGATAGTATTTATAATGATATAAATAAATTATCAAATGGAAGTAAATCTCTAGTCGAAGGATCTAAAAAAATTAATGATGGTGCAACCACAATATATAATGGTGTATCAACATCTATCGAAAACTTAAAAAATAATAAAGACACTATAGATGAAAAGACTTTATCAAACATTCAAAATCAAGCATCACAACAAACAATAGCTACAATCGAACAAAGAAAAGAAGAAATAATGAATCAAGCTATAGAAAGTGTAATCAAAACTGAAAAAGAAACTCATCAAATAAAACAAGCATCAGATTATGAAATAGAAAACAATGAAAATCTAATCAATGCTTTAAAATTAGCATCACATGAACAAATGAAAGCCAACGAACAAACAAAACAAATATATGATGGATGCCTTTCTTTAATAACCGATTATTGTTCTTATGTAACACAAGCAGAAAATCAAGCAATAGAAAAAATGAAAGAAGCAATGTATAATCAGGCTCTAGAATTAGCTAGTCAAACAGCTGCCAATACAGCATATCAAACCGCATTAAAAATCGCCCAAGAAACATCATTTACTGTATCAGGTACTGTAGCTAAAGAAGTATCAAATCAATCCAAAAACACTGTATTAAATAAAGTAATTCTATCATTAGAAGAATTAAAAAAAGGCTTAGAACAATTAACAACAGGAACTAAAGAACTACAACAAGGTATAGAAACACTAGATAATCAGGGAATAAATAAAATAACAAATATTGTAAATAATGATATAAAACCATCTCTAATAAAAGTAAAAGAATTAAAATCTTTAGCCCATAACTACAATAGTTTTACAGGTACAAAAGATATTGATACTAATACAAAATTTATCATAATTATTGACTCAGTAAAACCAAAAGAAAAAGAAATAACTAAAGAAAACCATAGTCAAAAACAAACAGTTATTGATAGAATAAAAGATTTATTTAAATAAAAAATGCAATAATAATTGCGTTTTTTTCATGCTATATTTTAATTACTGTTATATTATTTTAAACACACTCAAATTTTTAAAAAAAATATCTTCTAAAAAAAAGGAAATAGAAAAGTTTTCT
>CADBLY010000031.1 GCA_902795725.1 uncultured Erysipelotrichaceae bacterium | reverse complement strand
TTGACATTAAAAAAGCTCCAAAATGCCCAGAATATAAGGGATAGGAGCTTTTTACTATCTTTGAAACTGTCAAAGATGAGATTATATAATAATATCCTTAAAATGTAAATAATTAATTACATAAACAAAAAAAAACACAATACCTAAGTATTGCATTTTATCTTTACAAATTAATCTTCTAGTTCATCAATTAATTCTTCTTTATTCATTTTTGAATAATTCTTAATCTCTTTAGCTTTAGCTAACTCTTTTAACTCTGATAAAGTCATACTAGATAAATCTTTATTTTCTTCATCAGGCATATGACCATGCTCTACTAAATAGTCAATTTGTTCTTTAGTAATTGTTTCATATTTAAGTAATGTCTTAGCAATTAATTCTAATAAATCCTTATTATCTGAAACAATTTTTTTAGCATTATTGTAGCACTCATCAATTATTTTTCTAATATTTTGATCTATTTCAAAAGCTACTTTGCTTGAAAAATTTTGTGTCTTATTATAATCTCTACCCAAGAAAACACTAGATTGTTGATGTTCAAATTGAACAGGTCCTAACTCACTCATACCATATTCAGTAACCATCGAACGAGCTATTTTAGTAGCCTTTTCAAAATCGTTATGAGCACCCGTTGTCATTTCTTTAAAGATTAATTCTTCTGCTACACGTCCACCTAACAAACCACTAATTGTTTGTAATAATTCATTCTTAGTTGATAAATACGTTTCTTCCTTTGGTAACATTAAGTTATAACCACCAGCTGCTCCACGAGGGATGATTGTAATTTTTTGAACCTCATTCGCACCTTCCAGTTTAATACCAACAACTGCATGACCTGCTTCATGATAAGCAACAACTTCTTTTTCATGTTCAGTATATTGTTTACTCTTCTTAGCTGGACCCATAATTACACGATCATGTCCTTCATCAATCTCTGCCATCGTAATAGCTTTCTTATTACGTCTAACAGTTAACAAAGCTGCTTCATTAAGTAAATTCTCTAAATCAGCCCCACTAAATCCAACTGTTCTTTTAGCAATATTTCCAAGTTTAACATCACTAGCAAACTTTTTACCCTTTGCATGTACTTCAAGTATTTCTTTACGACCCTTAACGTCAGGTAAATTAACCGTAATTTGTCTATCAAAACGTCCTGGTCTAAGGAGTGCTGGATCAAGAACATCTGGTCTATTGGTTGCTGCAATGATAATAATACCTTCATTTGCACCAAAACCATCCATTTCTGTTAATAATTGGTTAAGAGTTTGTTCACGCTCATCATGTCCACCACCAAGTCCAGCGCCTCTTTGTCTACCAACAGCATCAATTTCATCAATAAATATTAAACATGGTGCATTATGTTTAGCTTGTTTAAACATATCACGTACACGGCTTGCACCTACACCAACAAATAACTCAACGAAATCAGAACCACTGATGTAATAAAATGGCACATTAGCTTCACCAGCAACTGCCTTAGCTAATAATGTCTTACCAGTTCCTGGAGGACCAACAAGTAAAACACCCTTAGGTATTCTCGCACCCATCTCTTGGAATCTTTTTGGATTCTTTAAAAAATCTATTAATTCACTAACTTCTTCTTTCTCTTCATCCAATCCTGCTACTTCTTTAAAAGTAACATGATCTTTATCGCTAGTAAGTCGTGCTCGACTCTTTCCAAAATCCATTGATCTATTAGCCGAACCCATCTGTTTAGAAATAAACCAAAAACCTACTCCTACCAATAATACAATAGGTAAAACATTAATAATAAATGACCAAATCATACTAGATGATGGATCACTTTTAGCCGTTACCTTAAAATCATAACTCTTTCTACCCTTATAAATCTCTTTAATTGTTTCATCTGTTAAAGGTGCTTCAGCATAAAAACTTTCTTCTTCTTTATAATCTTTTAACTTACCAGTAAGCTCATAAATACCAGCTGAGCCACTAGGAGTAATAGTTACCTCTGTAATCTCCTTATTATCCATTGCTTTCATTAATTCACTATAACTTAGATTGTTTACCTTTTTATTTAATACTGTAAAGAAATATATCACACCAATAATAATAAGTCCCAAAACAGCATAAGAAATCAAACTCTTTTTTAATGTTCTTTTTTTCATAAACTACGTCCTTTCTTTAATGATACTCCACTATTATATCATACTTTTCACTCTTTTGACTATCTAAATAAGATTTTTTAAGTCCTGGTATCCATACTATTTCATTATCACTATCAACAACAATCGGCCATCTGTCTCTTTCACTTCTACTAATTTTTTCATTAATAAAAATGTCCTTTACCTTTTTATATTGTTGCATATTCTTAATTCTTATTCTATCACCATCTATTTTAGTACGAACTTTTAAGGGCAACTTAATATCATCACTATTTAAATATATCACATTATTATTACTTAAATGACTATTATCAACTAATTCTATCACTCTATCATTCCATAAAACTCTATCATTTAATATTTCTTCTTTATAATCACTACATTCTAAATTACTAATATATAAATAATTATACTCTTTAACAATTTTAAAATTAGGTAAATTAATACTCATATTAGGTCTATCATTATTAATCATATCAATAATCATATTTATATGTTTATCATTAATTAAACAAATATCATTTTCATAATAATTAAACAAAAATTTATAAACAATTTCTTCTTGAACTACCCTTTCATAACCTTTAAACTTATCAATTATAATTTTTTTATCAACAATAACTTCATCTATTATATTTTCTACATATCTATCAAAAAAATTACTAACACTAATTATTTTATCACTAAATTTTCTAAATTTCAAATGAACATTTTTATCTTCATTCTTAAGATATTTTAAAATATTATGTCTAAATCTATTCCTTGTATAATCAAGTGAATAATTAGACCTATCAATGACATACTTTATACCATTTTTATCTAAATAATCACTAATATCATCCTTCGTAATGTCAAGCAATGGTCTAATAATTGTATAGTTGTTTCTAATCTCTTTTTTTAATATACCACTATATCCTTTAACACTAGATCCCCTAACAATCTTCATTAAAATAGTTTCCATTAAATCATCACCATGATGAGCAGTCATCAAATATTCAGCACTATATTTGTCAATCAATTGTTCAAAAAATTCATATCTCCTATCTCTAGCCCACTTTTCAAAATTGCCACTATACTCTTTAGGAAGCATAATACTTTCAAACACCACCCCATAATTAAAACAAATATCACGAACAAACTCTTCTTCTTTTATAGACTCTTCCCTTACATTATGATTAACATGTCCAACAATAATATTATTATTGTCAATATCACTCTTAACAAGCATATCTAAAAGAAATACTGAATCAGGTCCACCTGATACCCCAACAATAACCTTATCACCATGCTTTAAAACACTATTTAAATAAGCAATAACATCTCTCATTCAAATCACCAACCATATTCTATAACAAAAAAATTTAAATATCAAGAAAAAACAGGGTATTAACCTATCATATTATTAATACGATTATCAATTTCCTTCCTTAATTTTTCAACAACAGACTATAAAAGAAATGATTTTCCACACCATCTAATATTTTAGTCATTTTAATCACATAATACTGTTATTTCAAAAAAAACATACCTATTTATGGTATGTCTCATTATTATTAATCTTAAATGAACGATATATTTGTTCAAGTAATATCACTCTAAATAATTGATGTGGAAAAGTTAATTTAGAAAAAGATAATGCATAATTACTTTTATTCTTTATATTATCATCTAATCCATAAGAACCACCAATAATAAAAGTTATATTAGAATAATGATTATATATATCATCTATTTTACAAGCTAATTCTTTAGAATCAATCATCGTACCATCAGTATCTAGTGTGATAATATAATCTTTATTATTAAGATATTTTATTATCTCATCAGCTTCACGTTTTAATACAAGTTCTTTGTTACCTAAATCATAATCCTTTACTTCTATTATTTCTAATTTGGTATATTTAGATAATCGTTTGCTATACTCATCTATCGCACTACTAAGATAATTTTCCTTAATCTTTCCTACACATATTATCTTTATCATACTTTAAATAACTCCGTCTTAATATTTTGTCTCGCACATATAATATTATCAAACTTGATATCTCTACTTTTAAGAGCTTCTTTTAATGTTTTAATAGCTAACTCTTCATTATTATTTTCTTCACTCAAATGGGCCAAAATAATTTGTTTTGTATTAGGTCCAATAAAATGAGATAAATAATAAGCTGAATCATTATTTGATAAATGTCCCCTATCACTAAGTATTCTAATTTTTGTATGATGAGGATATCTTGGATTATTCATTAGTAATTCTGGATCATGATTACTCTCAAAAACATAAATACTTTTATTTGATAAAGTCTTAAAATACTTCTCATTAATATAACCTGTATCCGTAATATAAACACA
>CADBLY010000030.1 GCA_902795725.1 uncultured Erysipelotrichaceae bacterium | reverse complement strand
TATTTTTAATAATTGTATTCTTTAATCAATTTAATAAAGAAGTAATGAAAAACAACTATGTCATAATAGGATACTTCATTATGACAATAGAATTTATATTATTTAATTATCTCTCTATATGGAATACTAAAAGAGATACTGCTAAATTATTAAAAGATAATAAATAATATAAATAGAAAAAAATAGTCTTTTTGCTTTTCGATAGATTAGCAATTAGACTATTTTTATTTGGAAAAACGACGCACGTTTTGTCAACTATGCTGATGAAAGTGGGGATAGTTTTTCCACTTTTTTATGAAGTCTCGTAAGACGAAATAAAAAAGCGCAACATTCACTTACAAATAGTTTGTGAATGTTGCTTATTGGGTTTCAAAAGGGAAAACTCCCTTTGCACACCGTCATTGGCTAGTCCAATGTCGTAGTGTGTTACTATCTCGTCTTAAAGATAGTTGTTTGTTTCAAAAATTTATTCTTATTTCTAACAAAGATTCCATCAGAAGATATATTATTTAATTTACATAATATTATTAAATATAACCCAAACAAAATTATATTTGAACTTAACTTTTTATAACTTCTAACTCTTAATTAATTTGAGACTTATTTATAGTTATTACAGGATAAAGCATTAACTTATCCCAAACATTTATGTCAGCCACATGAATATGAATATTCTTAAATTTATTTAGATCTTTTAGTATGCATTTTCATAAATACATATATAGATATACCAGCACCTACTAATATTAGTCCAATAATAGATCCTATCATAGAATACTTAAGAAATGTATCATCAACTTTTACTTTCCCAGAAGTAATATTTGTTGTTTTATCATTATTACTAGCAGATTCATCATTATTTGCAATCTCACTTTGTTCATCGGAATCATTAATTCTATCTTTGTAAATATTAATTACAGGTCTAACTGACATTTTATCATAACTTGTATATATAAAACGCGTACTAAGGTCACCAGCTCCATAATCTACGTAATAAACAGTAGTTTTAACATCTGTCAAATAGCTAGCTTGATCACCTTCATATGAACTCATAGTCCAATATCCAAAGTTTGAATTATGTAACCACTGAGGTGTATCATCACCAGCATAATAAATACCACTTGACACCCAACGATAATGCAACAATATTAATTCTTCTAACTTTATTAATCTTGCACTATATCCATCAACCGTTTTTAATTCAACAGGTAATTTATTTGTAGCCCATACATCTACTACTTTTTTTATACTTGATTTATTATAATCAGAACTACAACCTGATGTATTGTCAGTAGAAGAACAGGATGCGCTGTATAAATATTTAGATGCTACATACGTTGTAGGATCATCTTTATCAGCCGTGCTTTCGTTTATTTCATCAGCAATACCAGTTTGTGACAATAAATCTTTCATCTGTGAATAAAGCAAAGGTTCACCCTTTAAAGCAGTAACGTAATCTTGTTCTTCAGGACTATCAGTAATAACATAGTATTTTTCATTTTTTATGGTTATTTCATCACCTACTGAATATTTATCATATGTTTTATCTTCAGCACTAACACCATTAACAAACAACAAATTTACAAACAAAAACATAACAACTAAAATAATTATTTTTTTCATAAACATCCTCTTTCTATTTTTCCAAATAATCTCTATCATTTATAAAAATTTCAAATTGGAACACTTTATCACTATCATGCAGAGAATCAGCATAGGCATCAATAGTGATATTTTTTGCTTCATTTACATAACTCAAATACTTCAAATATCCTTCTCCTATTTCTACATTATCATCATTAACATCCAAATTGAGTGCTTTAATAATTTCATCAATAGTTGAACCGCATCCAACACCATTTACAGAGAAAAAGTCTTTAGAAACATCTGTGGCTGAAAAACCAGCAACAGTATAATCACTATAATTATCAGACGCACCGTTTTTAGGGACTAAATAGAACTCCATTTTGGTCACATAGCTTGAAAAACCAGCATCTGGAGTATTTTTATATCCATCATCAATAATAGTCATTCCTTCAGGATTAAGAGAAAAAGGCTGTTTATAATCCATGTTTGATTCACTCAGTTTTTCCCCATCACTAGTATAATAATAAAGTCCATTATTGGTAATCTTTTTTAAATTTACAGGAAGTTTATATTCCTTTCCTTTAAGAGTTATTTTCCAATTTATATCAATAGTATCTTCTTTCTTATCGAATATTTGGGTTACTTTTGAATTATCAGATTTAACAATATATTTTAAAACAACGAAAACACTAATTACCACTAAAATAGCAACAATTAAGTAAATATTTACTTTTTTCTTCCCTTTTTTGTTTTTATGTTGTGGAAAATTATTGTTATCACTATTAAATGACATATTAGAATAATTATTTTCTACCACATTGCCTATATTTGATTGTGAATTTAAACTATTACTTTCGACATTATCAACATTTGATTGTGCGTTGATAGAATTCACAGTCCCTTGTTGGCCATAGTCTCTTAAACTATTTGACTGAAACACACCATTATTAGGTGTTGAAAAATCATTTGTTTCTCCAATACCATTATTTAGATTATCGTTAAAATTATTATCTTGATTCATTATTTTAGCTCCCTTCTACAATAAAAGTATAGCATTAAACTTACCACTTTGTCAATTATCATGTTCAATTTATCTACACATATCAAAATCATCTTTATCATATTCATCTTCATCATAATCTCTAACTCGTTCTTTTAGATAATTAGGTGCATTCACATAACCAAATAACTCATCTTGTTTAGTAGTTGCCACCGACATTAATACAACATCTTTCATATCAAATTCATCATTATCATAGCAATCTTTAATAATATTAACAGTTTCATCTTTAGTACAATCATTACCTCGTTGTAGTAGTTTTCTTAAAAATTTCTTTAATAAATCAAATAAATAATTAAGTCTATAAATTAAATTTCTATTTTTTCGTTCTAAATTTTGATTATCATATTCTAATTTATTTATTTCTTTCCTATACTTTTGATTTTCTTTTTCTAATGATTTATAACTATTAGCATAACCATCTACTTCATTAAATACTGCTTTTAATTTAGGTTGTAATTCCATAACTCTTTTAGATTCATTAATTACATTATTCATACTATCAAATGTCTCTTTTTCTAAAATAACATGTTTATTATCAAATGGAATCTTTTTATTTGTTTTCATTTGCTCTTCAAACTTACTCATTGCTTTATCTAATCTATCATTTTTAATATTTAACTCATTATTTATTTTTTTAGTAATTTTTTTATAATCTTTAATCTTAATATGTTTATTATCACTACCTTTAATACCTCGTTCTAAATCATAACCTTTATCAGTTAGTCTTTTATGATACATATCTTGTAATTGTGATAAATGGATTTTATCTTTA